>PUOW01000367.1 GCA_003552185.1 Spirochaetaceae bacterium | reverse complement strand
CCGCGCTGCACGCGGAGGTCTTCGAGCTCGAACACGCCGTTGAGCGTATCAAACGATCCTCCCTCGGCCTCGGCTCGAAGCTCGCCGGCCACTTGAATGTCGTGCGGGAGTAAGCCGAGCTTACCGAGCTCGGCGCGCTCAAGCAGCAACTCTCCTCGATAGACAGGCTCGTCGCGGTCCAGCCGAACTACTCCGCGGCCGTATGCGGCGAGCAGTGGATCTGCGGCCGAGAGCTCCCCTGCAACGCCGTGCTTGTCGATCATCGTCTCGGCCGAGAGCGCTGAGACTGTGGTGCCGTTAAACTCAGCCCACGGGATCTCAACCGTGAGCTCGGCATGCAGTTCTTCGCGGGTTACCCCCTGCCCGGTCAGCTCGGCGCGCATCGAAAGCTCGCCGAGCGGCGCCGCCCGCGGCAGCAATTCTCCAAGCGCAAATCGCTCCGTCTCGAGCAGCACGCGGTAGCTCGGCTTGCGGCCCGGCGCGTCGCCCCCGGCGCTTCCGCCGTCCTGCTGTTCCCGGCGGGGAAGCTGCGCCGCCCCGGCAATCGCGAGCTCACCGTACTCGCTGCTCGAGACCAGAGAGAGCGCAGCCTCACGCCCTTCGAGTTCGACCGTGCCGGTGAGCGACTGTGTCGCCGGCAACACGCCGACAAACTCGGCCGGAGCGCCGCGCAGTATTGTGAGATCGTCGCGTGCAAGCCGCAGTTCCGCTATCGAGAGGTCGGCTCGTAACGCTTCCGGAGCACGGCGGGCTTGAAGCTGATGCACGCTTCCGGCCGCGCGCAGGCGAGTAGCTGTACCGAACTCGAGCTCGAGCTGGAGGATCTCTAGGTCGGCCGGCGTACCGCGAACATGCGCGCGCCCGCCGATCAGCGGCTCCGCTTTCCCAGCCGGGTGCTCGAGCTCTAGCCGGCGCCGCACGGCGTGGTCTTGAGGCAGCACGCTCAGAACCTCGTCGCGGCACAGGCGGATCTCCCGCAGCTCGGCCTCGATAACCGGTAGCTCCGCGCGCTCTCGCACAGCCGCCCAGGACGCCGCCTCGAGCGTCATCTCGCCGGCTAATGCAGTATCGCCGGCACCGACCGAAAGCTCTTGGAGCCGGACCGTTCCCGGCGCGGCCGAAACGCCGACCGAAATCTCTACGCGCGAGAGGTCGATGCCGTGCAGGCGATCCTCGGCGGCGAATGCCAAGCGGTCGAGATCACCTCCGACCGTTCCGTCCGCCGCGCGCACCGCGCGCAGCGTTCCCGAAACCTCGCGAAACGCCCAGCGCTCCTGTGAGGGCGGTTCGGGCTTGCTCGCGGCATCGCGCTCGGGCTCGAGCTCCGCGCGGTCGCGACGGAGATCACCGAGAGCAAACTCGGAGTCTTCGATGCTCGCGACGCCGATCTCGAGTTGCCATGCACTGCGCCGTCGGTCGCGTTGCTTCTCGCGGTCGTGCCGGCGGGGCGAAGCGAGCTCGAGGAACGGAGCGATGTTTAGGTCCCCGGTTTCGGGCGACCGGTGCAAGCGGAGGTTGGCGCCGTGAAGCTCTATGCGGGGTATCACGATGCGTCGAGCAAGAAGCGCCGGCCATCTGAGACTCGCCGAGAGATAATCGCTGCGCCACAGCGGCTCACCGCTTGAGTCGGTAACCCGCGCCTCGGTCAACACCAGCTCGAGAGCGCCGATCCCGGCGCGCCCGCCGGCGGCAAACCCAACGCGTACGCGCCCAAACTCAATATCGGCACCGGTTCTCGCCGCAACCCGCGAGGCGGCGTACTGCCCGAGTCGCTGCTGCACAATCGGTAACGACGCAAGCCATACGGCGAAGATTGCTACTGCAAACGGCAGCATGACAAAATACGCCGCGCGCCTGAGAATAGTAGGCGTTGTTTTCTTGCTCTGCGACGGCTCGGTCGAGATAGCTCCTCCGGGGCGCACGCTGTGTACCGCTCGCCCATCGTTCGAATATAACACGACCACGAACCGCTTGTGCATCCGAACACCTGACCTCGATCCAGGGCCTGCAGCTCGTTGCGTTCGCTGCTATACTTGTGGTGTATGAAGCCTACGATGGTCAACGCCGACAAGCAATCTCTACACCGCCGGGTGCTCGCTGTGCTGTTCACCGGGGCGCTACTCATAGCGGCGGTAGCGAACCCAACCGAGACAGATGCGCTGGAGCTTACCGAGTGGTGTGAAGAGCACGCGCCCGGTCTCGAGATTGAGTTGCGCTCGCGAAGCGGAACGCCGCTGCTTCTTGAACTGAACGGCTCCGATCCCGAGCTTGTCGTGGAGCGGGTTAAGCTCGAGTCCGCCGCCGGCTCGGCTCGTTTTGAGATCGGCGATTCCGACAGTTTTGAGCTGACGTTTGGTCCGTTTCAAGAGGTCGGAGTGCACGACCTGGAGCTCACGGTCGAGACCGCGTACGGCAGCTGCCGACGGGCGCTCGTGGTCGGGTTTGCCGAGTTCAAATGGGGACGCGACAACTTTCGGTTCACGAACGCGCGGAGCCCGCACGGCTCGGTGCGGCCGTACTCCAAGGTGCTGTTCCCCTGGGCGGAGAAGCGTTTCGGAGCGGTGCAGCCCGAGGACAAAGTGATTCTCCTCGAGTTCGCATACCGCTTGTTCGGTGGTCGAATCGGGCGCTGTTACGCGTTCAGCGGCTCCAAGCTTCGCTACATCCGCGACCCCGATCGCTTGCCGCGTTACTACGACAGCGTATACGCGGTGCGCGAGCCGGTCTCGGCGGTGCAGGACGAGATGAATCTGCTGCAAAACGATATCATGTTTAACCAGTTCGTTACGCACGGCTACGACCTCGAGTCGACGCAGTCGGTCGAGCAGCTCGAGAAGGAAGTAGAACGCATACTCGATGAGATCGCGGGCGGCAGCCCGGCGGCGTTCGGCTACGTCGCGCCGGAACGACACCACTCGATGCTCGCCTACGGATTCATCGCAGACCCCGAGGCTCGAGAGGTTACCTTGATCGCGGCCAACAACTGGGGCGACGAGCACGACCAGAACATCTTCAGCGAAGCGGCCGAGCGTATCTCGATCCGGCTCGGCGAGGAGTACGACGAGCACCGCGTTCGCTGGGTCGATACATCGTTGCGAGTGTACGAGCACGCGGAACACCTCTTTTTTGTGGAGGTGCTTCCGGAGTATGAACATGACCCCAAAACCCTCAACGAGTTCATAGGTCGGCAGCGCGAACAGTTGCGGAGCAACGAGCGCACGCTCGTGATCGTTGAACAGGCTCGCGATGCCGTGCTCGAGAACGCCGAGGACAAAAAGACCGGAAGAGTCTCTCGCAGGACGCACCGCGACCTCGAGGAGGTGGAGTACACTCGCCTCGAGGACACGCACCTTTTCGAGTTCCCGGCGGACCAAGAGCTCTTCCTTCGAGTCACGCCGTTGGACGACAACCGAGACCGAGAGGAGATCTCGGGCACCAACGTCTATGTGCTGGCGCACCCGAGCTCCGACGAGCCCGAACGGTCGCACAGTGCGCTGTTCACCGACCTCGACGAACAAGGCATCACCGAACTACGGCTCTCGCTCAGCGCCGAGGCCGTCCGCGTCGTATCGAAGCAAAACGAGGAGGACTAACATTATGCAGACCAACGTTGAGTCGCAACGCGCCGAGATCGTGCGCACGATCTTCCCTGAAGGCCTGCCGGAGCTGTGGTGTCCGCTGCTTACGCATTATCGCGACGAGAACGCAACACTCGATCTCGACCGCATGAAGGCACACCTTTCGTATCTCTCTCCGGTGGTGAGAACATTCCTCGCCCCCGGCTCAACCGGCGACGGTTGGGAGATGTCTGAGGACCTGCAGCGCGAGCTCGTGCAGGGCTTACTCGAGGTCGCGGAGGAGCTTGAGCTGTGGATCATGATCGGAGTGTTGCGCACCGAGCCGGGCGCGGCCCGCGAAGCGATCGCATCGATCGCGAGCGAGCTGCTCGACGGGGGCACGCCGCCTGATGACCCGCGCGAATGCGCTCGTGCGCTCGCCGCGCGGCGTGTCAGCGGTTTCACCGTGACGCCGCCGCGCGGCGCGACGCTCACCGAGGGGGAGATCCATGCCGAACTCCGCGCGGTGGCCGAGCTCGGTCTTCCGGTTGCGTTTTATCAACTGCCTCAGATAACCGAGAACGAGGTCACACCGAACTCGATAGCCGAGCTCGCCGCGGCGCATCCAAACCTCTATCTGTTCAAGGACACCAGCGGCGGCGACCGCGTAGCACTCGCGGGGCTCGAGGGAACGCGAGGCTACGGCAACCTCTTTCTCGTGCGCGGCGCCGAGCTTTCGTACGCGTCATGGCATAGCGCCGCAGGAGGGCCGTACGACGGCTTTCTGCTCTCGACCGCGAACTGTTTCGCCGTGTCGTTTGCCGAGATGATCGCCGAGCTCAAAGCCGGCAGACGTAGCGCGGCCGAGGACCTCTCGGGCCGCGTATCGGCGGTCGCCGAGGAGCTGTTTGAGGCCGCGGGCCGACTCCCGTACGGCAACCCGTTCTCGAACGCCAACCGCGCGATCGACCATATTTTCGCCCACGGCGCCGAACGCGCCCTGGAGGAAGAGCCACCGCTGACGATCTCCGGGAACCGCCTTCCGCAGGAGCTCATCGCTCACGCGGCCGATGCGCTGCAGCGCAATCGCTTCGAAACCCGAAGCGGCTACCTTCTTTAGAAGCGGAGCTTTCGGACGCCGGTGCGTCCGGGGGCCGACGGTGCGCCCAAAGCCGGAGCGCTTGGAAGCCGGCCCCGGCACGGCTACCCGCGCCGAGCCGCTCCGTGAGTGTATCTCGGCGGCTCTACGCGCGAAGCAACGACTCGCCGGTCATCTCGGGCGGTTTCTCGAGCTTCATGAGGTCGAGCACCGT
>PUOW01000297.1 GCA_003552185.1 Spirochaetaceae bacterium | reverse complement strand
CGATGAGGAGCGCGCGGTTGGGCGAGAGCGCGACCTGCGCGAGATGCGCAAGGCGATGGATCTCGCCGAACACCGCGACGCGGCACCCCGCGAAACAGCGCGACACGGCACACCACGACGCACACCGCATCAGGAATAACTCTTCAGCGAGAATTCAGGGCAGGATTACCAATGAACCAACCAGGCGATGCGGCCCGCAGTTCAGGAGACGAGCAGCTGAGCTACGACTCGGCCGGCGTGAGCATCGAGCGTGGCGACGCGTTCGCCGAGTTCATCAAGACACTGAACCCCGCGGTGGTAGGCTCGGACCTAGGAGGATTCGCCGGAGGACTCGAACTCGATCTCGGCGCGTATCAACGTCCGGTGCTGTTCTCGGCTACCGACGGGGTCGGCACGAAACTCCTTCTCGCGGAGGAACTCGGCATCTACGACACGCTCGGCATCGACCTCGTCGCGATGTGCGTGAATGACCTGATCGTATGCGGGGCTCCTCCGGTTGCGTTTCTCGACTACATCGCCTGCGGGCGGCTCGAGCCCTCGGTCTTGGAACCGGTGATGCGTGGAATCGTCCGCGGATGCGAACTCGCCGGCTGCCGACTGCTCGGCGGCGAGACCGCCGAGATGCCGGGACTGTATCAGGGGACGGCATTCGACCTCGCGGGCTTCGCGGTCGGCATCGCGGAGCGAGAGGCGGTTCTCCCGCAGCCTGAGCGCATGCAGGCCGGGGATCCGGTGTTTGGGCTCCCCTCCTCGGGCGTTCACTCCAACGGCTTGAGCTTGGCGCGAAAGGTTCTCGAGCGCGTAGAGCCGGACAAGCGGCAAGAGCTCGATACCCTGCAGCGTGAGCTCCTTGAGCCCACCGTGATCTACGTAGATGCCGTGAAGGAGCTTCTTCGAACCGGCGTAGTGACCGGAGCGGCGCATATCACCGGAGGGGGGCTCGAAGCGAACACGCAGCGTGCGCTGCCGCCGCACCTCCGGCCGAGCTTCAGCTGGAACTGGTCGACGCCGCAGGTGTTTACACGCCTCGCCGAACTCGGCAACATCCCCGAGCACGAGATGCGCCGAGTCTTCAATATGGGCGTGGGGCTCGCGTTGGTCGTGCCGCGCAGCGGGAAAAGCACAATCGAAGCGGCAGCCGAACACGCCGGAATAGAGATGTGGCTAATCGGAGAGCTCACCGATGGCTAACCTCGCGGTGTTTGCGTCGGGGACCGGCAGCAACTTCGTGGCATTGGCGGACGATCTCGCCGAGAGCGCGCATAGCCTTGTTGTGCTCGTCACCGACAAGCAAAACGCCCCCGCGGTTGAACGCGCCGCCGAGCGCAGCATCCCGGTGTTCTCCGCGCAGTACAAGGGGCGAGAACGCGAGGCGGCCGAACGCGATATTCTCGCCGAACTGGAACGCCGAGGCTGCGACCTTGTTGCGCTTGCCGGCTTCATGCGCATCCTCACTCCGACCCTGATCGACGGGTTTCCGGGCCCGATCGTCAATATTCCCCCGTCACTCTTGCCGCGGCATCCCGGCATCGGGGCGATTGAAAAAAGCTACCATTCCGGAGATACTGAGCTTGGTATTACGATTCACTATGTCGACCACGGTGTTGATACCGGCCCGGTTATTCTACAGCGTTCGTTCAAGCGAGATGAGGTGGCCGACCTGACGGCGGCCGAAGCACGTATTCATGCTCTTGAGCACCGCTGGTATCCTACCGTAGTCCGCGATCTCCTCGATCACATCGCACTGGGGCAGATCAGACAGGGGGCAACACAATGAGAGCGTTGATTCTCGGGCGAGGTGCTCGCGAGCACGCGCTAACCTGGAAGTTCTCGCGCAGCTTTCGTATCTCGGGACTGTACTGCGCACCCGGGAACGCCGGAACCGCTGAGCTCGCGACCAACCTGCCTGAGCTTTCCGAAACCGATACCGAAGGATTAGTCGCGGCCTGCCGACGCGAAGAGATCGATATGGTATTTGTCGGAGGCGAGACCGCGCTGGCCGCAGGCGTGGTAGACGCGCTGCAGGCGGCCGGTATCAACGCCATCGGCGCTACCGCGGCGGCGGCTCAGCTCGAGGCGAGCAAAGCGATCTCGAAGGATTTTATGCATCGCCACGCCGTCGCGACTGCAGCAGCCGAGGTGTTCCACGAGTTCGAGGCGTTCGAGCGCTACATTCGCGCAGTGGAGCATCCGGTTGTGCTCAAAAAGAGCGGGCTCGCGGCCGGCAAAGGCGTTCTCGAGACCGAAGACAAGGATGCGATGATAGGGTTTGGCCGCGAAACCCTGCTCGACGATCGGCTTCTCGTGGAGGAACGCCTCACCGGCTACGAGATCTCGGTGTTTGCGCTCACCGACGGCACAAACTACACGCTGCTTCCGCCCTGCGCCGATTACAAGAAGGCCGGTGAGGACGGCACCGGACCCAACACCGGCGGCATGGGCGCGATCTGCCCGGTGCCGTGGGTTACTCCCGAGGTAATGGAGCAAGTGCGCCGGCGTGTCGTGGAGCCGACCTTTGCAGGTCTCGAGCTCGACGGCCTTCGCTTCACCGGGGTGCTGTATTTTGGTCTTATGATCACCAAAGACGGGCCGAAGTTACTCGAGTACAACGTGCGATTCGGCGACCCTGAAGCCCAGGTGCTGCTCCCGTTGATCAAGAGCGATTTCGGCAGCCTCTGCGAGGCCCTTATGGAAGGCAAGTTGGCCGAGTTTCCCCTCGAACTCTCGCGCAAGACCGCGCTCGGCGTAGTCCTCGCGAGCCCCGGTTATCCGGGCGAGTATGCCCGCAACATCGTGGTGGAAGAGCTTCCCACAAACAACAGTAAAGAGCTGCTGGTGTTTCACGCGGCAACCGCAACCGACGGCGATCGTGTGGTAACCGGCGGCGGTAGGTGCTTCACGGTGGTGGGCATTGGGCACGAGTTGCTCGAGGCGCGTGGAACGGCGTACTCCGCGGTCAAGAACGTGAAGTTCGAGGGCGCTTGGTGTCGCCCCGACATCGGCGGTAACATTTTCGGCTGGTAGCACAAGCCGGCGTTCGGAGCCGCGCACGCACCGCTCTACCCTCCCGAGTGTTCGGGCTCGGAGCGTCGTCTGATCTCGTACAGAAGAATCCCGGTCGCAACCGAGACATTGAGCGAATCCAGTTTGCCTCGCGTGGGTATCGAGATTACACCGTCGCAGCGCTCGCGAACCAAACGCCTCAGGCCCTCTCCCTCGCTACCCATCACAACGGCGATCTTGCCGCTGAGATTCACCTGCGGGGCCGGCAGGCCTTCTGAGTCGGCGCCAAAGACCCAAAACCCGTGCCGCTGCAGCTCGGCGATCGCGTCGACCAGATTCTCTCCTTGCACCACCTTGAGATGCGCGGTAGCCCCCGCCGCGGCGCGCACCACTCGGCTATCCAGGCCGGCGGTGCGCCGTTTCGGCAACACCACGGCGTCTACGCCGAACTGCTCGGCTGAACGCAGGATGGCGCCGAGGTTCTGTGGGTCGGTCACGCCGTCGAGCAACAGCAGCAGCGCGTCGGCCTTGTCTGAAACCGCTTGCAGAATCTCCCCAAGGCTCGGCGCCCGGCCCTCGGATCGGCCCTGACCCCGACTTTCCCGGCTCCCCCCCGCGCGGCTCTCTCGGCCGCCCGGGGTTTCTCCGGAGGCGGCCAACACCAGCGCCACATCGCGCGTCTGTGCGCCTGCCTCGCGCTGCAGCTCCTCGCGGGATACGCGCAGCACCGGCACGCCGAGCCGCCGGGCTTGCGCAGCCAAGGCCTTGGCGCGTTTGTTGCCGCTTGCAACCAACAACCCTTCGGCCGCCACACCGGCGCTCAGGTGTTCCTCAACCGCGTGGAACCCGCCGATCACTCGTGCATGCATGCTCATACCGCCTCAAGGCCGCCGCCGGTGTTCAGTATTCACGAACCTGATCGACACGGCCGTCGTGGTTGGTGTCGCGTTCCCACCGTTCGACATACGCTCCGTCTAGGTAGATCCACAAATCTACCGCGCCGTCGTGATTCGTGTCGATCTCCTGCCGGACAAGATTGCCGCCGTTGTAATAGTAGAAGTCGTCCATGCGCCCGTCGTGCGAATGGTCCACCGCTTCCACAACCTTCTGGAAATACTGATTGAACAACACCGCGTAATCGGTTCTTCCGTCGCCGTTGCGATCGTCGGTAATCCAGGGCGCGTTGTAGTCTTCCACCGCATAGATCGGCATCTCGTCGCGATACTCTCGCTCCTGATCTTCCTCTATCCGCTCGATATCGAAGTCGTCCGGTTGCGGCAGATCGGCCGGCAGCTGTTCGGCCCCCACGACCATCAGCACAGCCGTGATCAGCGACATGAGAAACATCGTTACCCTGGGCATACTATCCGCACTCCTTGTTCGCTTGAACTATCGGGCGACAGGCGCTTCCACGCTCAACCGCAGCTCAACAGCCGGCTTCGATACTCACCCTACGCTTGCAATCATCGGACGAAATCGGCCCGCGGTGAAGCGACGGGGTGTGCTCGAGGCGCTCGAGGCGCTCGTGGGCCTTCGGTGTGGTCCGGACGGTCCGGGTGATCCAAGTTTCCGCCGTCTCGTCGTCGCCGCATTGACCACGGCACAACGCTCCATGTAGTATTGCGCACACGCACGCAGAAACCAGCCGCGCCGGAGTGGTGGAATTGGTAGACACAGGGGACTTAAAATCCCCCGGGCAATGCGCCTGTACGGGTTCAAGTCCCGTCTCCGGCAGTGTGCTTTCCAGGGAAAGCCGATGTGGCAAGCGGGGCTTGCCTTCGGCAAGTCCCGTCTCCGGCAGTGTGCTTTCCAGGGAAAGCCGATGTGGCAAGCGGGGCTCGCTTTCAGCGAGTCCCGTCTCCGGCAGTGCGCCTTCGTTGAGAAGGCCAGCTTGGCAAGCGG
>PUOW01000417.1 GCA_003552185.1 Spirochaetaceae bacterium | reverse complement strand
GAAACCGCGCAGATCTTCGGCGCGGTCGGTATCCTCTCGAGCACCGGCTCGGGAGGAGGATTTGATCCGGGCCCGCCGTGCGGACCCGGCATGGGAGCGGGGTGCTGTTAGCGATGCAGGGCGATGCCGATCAATCGAACGAGCACGTAGTGCGTGTTTTTGCTCCGCCGGTCGGCGAGTGCGCCGGCGAGAACAGCTGGGAGAACGCGGTGAAGGCGCTCGCCGGACGCCTGAAGCCTCGCCTCGGAGACGCGGTGCGCTTTGAGACCGTGCATCTGTTCAGCAAACAGTTCTTCGAGCATCCCGAGGTGATGGCGATGGTGCAAAACGGTGAGGCCGCCGCGCCGATCGTCACGCTCAACGGTGAGCTGTTGCAGTCCGGCGGCAAGTTGTCTGAGCGTAAGATCCGCGAGGCGCTTGAGGTGGCACTCGCGGCGGAACGCCCGGGCGGAGTACACGCCGACGGCGCGGCGCGCTCAGGAGGCGAACGCCCGGGCGGCGCGAACAATACACAACGAACGCAAGGAGCGTAATGATGTCGAGATCAACCGACACGACACAAGATGTAACCGCGGCTGCGCGAGAGCTGGCCGGAGCAATTGCCGAGACAGCCGCGTATCGCGAGTTCGAGCAGGCGAGTTCGGCGCTTCGAAACGACGAGCCGGCGCGCCAACTGCTGCAGCAGTTTCAGCAGGCGCAGCAGTTCGCACAGATGTCCGGCGGCTGGGGAGGAGCGGACGCGGCGAATCAGCAACAAGAGCTCCAACAGCTCGAGCAGCAGGTGATGAACAATCCCACGTTGTCGCGCCTGTTTAAGGCACAGGAGCAGCTCATCGCGATGCTCAAGGAGCTCAACGAGTACATGACCGAGTGTCTTGGATTTGATTTTGCTGAGCTCACCAAGCCCGCCGGCGGGTGCTGCTAACCGAGGAGAACGAGAAATATGGATGCCGAACTACAACAAGCAGCGGATCAGTTCATAGAGTCGCTACAGAGCAACGACACGATCGCGCAGTTTCGTAGCGCGCGCGAAACGTTTGAAAACGACGCCGAGCTCCACGAGCTTCGCAGCAGATACGGCGCGCTCGTCGAGGATTTTCAGCGGAAGCAGGCCGACGGAACGCTCACGCAGGAAGACATCAACAAGCTACGCGAGCTGCAACAGAAGGTGAATGCGCACCCCACAACCACTGCGCTGATTCAAGCGCAGAACGACGTGCAAGGGGTGCTTGGTGATTGTAACGCGGCGCTGAGCAATACGCTCGGCTTTGATTTTGCCGCTACCGCAGCGCCGCCGGCGGCCTGCTGAGACACGCTTATGCTCGCCGGTAAGAAGATACTGCTCGGCGTCACCGGAAGGATCGCCGCTTATCGAACGGCCGAGTGACAGCCACACGAGTGACAGCCCCGGGTTGGAATGCACCCGCGCGTCGCGCTACAATATGACAATTTTACTACTTATTTTCCGCGGTCGCCTGGTCCAATGACGCGCCCCTGGTCGCGTGGGCACAAGGCGTGAAGAACAACACCGCTGTGATCCGGGAGGCTATATGATCGCCGGACTGAAACTCGGGGTCAAGTTGCTGGGAGGGTTTGGAGTTGTTGCCGCTCTGGTAGCGATCGTGGGCGGTGTCGGCCTGTGGGGTGCCGAGATACTCGGCAACGAGGTGCATGAGATTGGTGCCGTCAGCCTACCGAGGGTAAGCGCGCTGCTCCGTGCGGAAGAAGCGGCCGGGCGTACGCTTACGGCACAAAGCACCCTGCTGTCCGAGCAGTTGGACATGGAGGAACGTCGACGGCAGCTTGCCGAGTTTGAGCAAGCGAGCAGCGAGCTGGAAGACCATTGGGCCGAGTTTCGCTCGTTTCCGGCCACCGAGCGCGAGGAAGCGCTCAGCGAAGAGTTTGACGATAACCTGGCGGACTGGCTCGAGGAAAACGACCGGTGGCGGCAGCTCAACGAGGCCTTCGAGCAGCTCGATATCCTTGACCCCGCCGAGTTGGTCGCGAATCTTGAGCTGTTCCGCGGCGATCACTATGCGCTCGAGCTCAACGTATCGTTATTGTTGCTCAGCGGCCGTGAGTTCGAAGGAGGCGAAGACCCGACGGCATGCAACTTCGGCCAATGGTGGCCGAGGTTCGAGACCGAAAACGAGCAACTGGAACGGCTTATTCGGGATCTCCAGGAACCGCATAACCGATTTCACGCGGCGGTTGCTACGGTACGCGAGGAGCTTGCCGACGGCAATCGAGCCGCCGCGGAGCAAGCTTTCGAACAAGAAATGTTGGAGGCTTCCGACGAGGTTTTCGGTTATTTCGACGAAATGATCGATATAGCCGCGCAGGCCGAGGCGTTTCGCCGCGGGTTCACTGTGGCGACTACCGAAGAACTGCGCGAGCGGGCGGACGACGCGAGGAGAACGCTCGACGAGCTTGTTGCGGTGAGCGACGACAGCGTATCGGTCGCGGTTGCCGGTGCGGAGCAATCGGCTGCACGGGTGCGCATAGCGGCGATCGCGGGTATTGTGGCCGGCGCGGCTTTGGCGATACTGCTTGGGGGCGCGATCACACGGTCGATTACCCGGCCGTTGTCTCGCGGCGTAACCTTTGCTCGCAGGCTTGCCGAAGGAGATATGAGCGAACGAATCGCGTTGCAGCGCTCGGACGAGATTGGAACGCTTTCCGACGCGCTCGACAACATGGCGAACCGCCTCAGTGAGGTGGTTCGGCAGGTGCAGGGCGCCGCGGGATCCGTAGCCTCCGGTGGGCAAGAGATGAACTCAACCGCGCAAGGAATGTCGCACGGTGCCGTCCAACAAGCTTCATCGGCCGAAGAAGTGTCGTCGTCGATGGAACAAATGGGGTCGAGTATTCGGCAGAACTCCGAAAGCGCGCTGCAGACCGAAAAGATCGCGCAGAGAACCGCGGAAGAAGCCGAGAAAGGCGGTAAGGCGGTTGACGAGACCGTCGCGGCGATGAAGGAGATCGCGGAGCGCATCACGGTGATCGATGAGATAGCGCGCAACACCAATCTACTGGCCCTGAACGCGGCAATCGAGGCGGCTCGCGCGGGCGATCACGGCAAAGGCTTTGCGGTGGTAGCCGACGAGGTTCGCAAACTTGCCGATCGTAGCCGCACCGCTGCAGGAGAGATCTCGGAACTCTCGCAGCGAAGCGTGGGGGTAGCCGAACAGGCGGGCGAGATGCTCAGCCGTATCGTTCCGGATATCACAACAACGGCGGAGCTTATACGGGAGATCAGCGCCTCGAGCGCCGAGCAGCATTCGGGGGCCGATCAGATCAATAACGCGTTATCGCAGCTCGACGGCGTGATACAGCACAACGCTTCCTCTGCCGAGCAGGTGGCTTCTACCGCCGCGCGGTTGGAGGAGCAGGCACAGCACCTGCAGACGACGGTCAGTTACTTTGCGCTTGACGACCAAAGATCCCATGAGGATCCACCGAACGAATCGGGTCGCCTTAGCGATCGTCTTGGCGCCGGCGCGCCCGAAGCCGACGCTGCCGGCCCGCCCGGCACATGCTGAGCCGAGTGCAGCGTTCGAGCGCGATCGGTGCTTACCGACCGCGCCGCCGCGCCGTACCGAGACCGACCGCTGCGTAAACGCAGCCCGCCACGAGTAGCAGGGCGGCGCCGAGTCGAAAAATTGCGCGCAGTCCGAACGCGTCGGCAACGAACCCAAACAGCACAAGCAGTCCTATGCCGAGCACCTCCTGCAGAAACGACACAAGCGACCCGACGGTAGCTCTCCCTGCCGAGGATATTCGACGCTGTACGAAGCCCTCGAACACTACCTCCGCCGCAGCCATCATCCCGAAAAACAGAAAGTACAACGGCAGCAGACCGTGAAGCGCGGTGCCGGTGGCAACGAGTAGCGCGCCGCCTGCCAAAGCCATCCAGGCTCCGAAGCGCGACCCGCGAACGCCGGCCTCCGCCGGAACTGCGGTCGACGTTGCTGCTCCGCCGCCTGAGAAACGCTGCGAGGCGGCAAGCAGACGCGAAAGCCGAGGCGCCAGAACTCCGCCGACCCCTTCGCAACCGAACCGAAGCGCACCCCATACCCCGACCCAGGCGAGCGGAACACCGTGCAGCGTAGCAAACAAGGTGTCGTACTCGTCGAGCACGCCGTAAACCACGATTCCGAACGATCCCGCGAGCACGAGCGTCGGCATGCCCGCGATCGCGAGCGTTGAGCGCGTGGTGGTCGCGATCTCGGCGAGCGTTTCCGACAGGTGCTCCGGCAGGGCGCGCGCTATCGCTCCCGGCAGCCTGCCGGCGGTGTGTCGCGGGGGGTGCGTACAAGCGAGATCGCGGAGCGGAGCCCTCTCGCCCCGGGCGGGCGTCTTGCGGCGGGCCGCTCCACCCCCGGTCATTCCCAGCGCGCACAGCGCCGCGGCGATCATCGCGGCCGAGGAACCCATGAGCACAAGCTGCGGAGTCTCGGCGAAAAGCCGGGCGCCGAGGATCATCGCCGCCGCAACCGCGGCGCGCGCAACGAACGTTCCGAGTCCGGCAATCGCTTCGAACTCGCGCTCACGGCCCTGGCGCGAGAGACTATCGTACAGCAGCGCCTCGGTTACTCCGGCCGTCAGTCCTTCTTGAATCCCCCAAAGCACGAACCCCACCGCGAAGCCGCCGAAGCTCGGATGTAGCAGCCAGACGACGAACCCACCGGCCTTGAGCAGGAGCGCCACAAACAGCACCCCTCTTCGACTCCAGAGGTCCGCGAGTACACCGGACGGAACCTCGGTTACGAGCACCGCCACGCCCCAGATCACGAGCAACCACGAGATCTGCACGAACTCGAGCCCGGTGCGCTCAAACATGATCACGTAGACCGGGTAGATCAGCGCAAAATCCTGAAAGAAGCGAAACAGGAGATAGGGGATGTCGCG
>PUOW01000382.1 GCA_003552185.1 Spirochaetaceae bacterium | reverse complement strand
CGCCTCGCGTTGGTGTTTCTTTTGGCCGGTTTGGTGGGCCTTGAGCGCCAGACCGACAACCAGGCGGCGGGGCTGAGGACGCATGTTCTGATCGGCGTCGGAGCAACTCTTCTGATGATGCTCTCGCTCTACATCCCGATGCAGCTGCAGGCCGGTGATCCCGGTCGTGTCGCTGCACAAGTTGTGTCCGGAATCGGGTTTCTTGGAGGGGGCGCTATTCTGCGCCTCGGGGCGACGGTGCGTGGGCTTACCACCGCGGCATCGGTCTGGGTTGTTGCAGCGGTTGGGTTGGCGATTGGCGCCGGCATGTATCTGCCGGCCGCGGTTGCAACCGCACTCATCCTGTTTGCGCTCCGAATCCTTGACCGCTTTGAGCGTCGCTACATCCCGAAGCGGGTCATGAAAACACTCCAGGTGTTCGTGAAAAACCCCGAGATCCGTAGTCAGGATTTTGAACGTGTCCTCGCCGAGTTCGGAATCCGGGTGCGGTCCACGGCGGTTGAGCGCGCACACGACGACGGTATGCACCGCTTTCGCTACACGCTCTACGTTCCGGCCGGCACCGACGCCGACCGCCTCAACGACCGCTTGATCGAGATCGGCGGGGTATATAAATTGATGCTCGACGACGCCTAAGGCGGACGCAATGCGCGAAGGCCGCGCCCTGCGTTCCGTGCGAAGCTGAGCCCGCCTTGGTGATGGCCGGCGTCGGCGCCGGGGCGCGCTCAACAGCATGGCTTTGTCGGCGCTTGTGAGATCGCGAGGGAGGATGCTCGTGGTGAGAGCCGGATCTCACACCAAATTCGGAGCCCCGTCCAGGGCCTCATCCGGACGCCGCCGTTCTCGTCGCGGTTCGCGCTACAGCCGAACCGCCGCGCAACCGCAGCGGCGTTACACGCTGCGATATCTGCTCTCACGCCAGCCGAAAACCCTGGCAAAACATCGTGACTACCCGCGGCTCGAGGCATATCTCGAACAAGACGCGGCGCTCGGTCGGTTTCGGATGTCGCGTCGCTGCTACTCGCTTCTTCATAACGCGCGGATCAAAGAACACAATCTCCATCATTTTTTTCGCACCTATCGCGCACCGCGTCATCCGTTCTTTCTCCTTTTTCTGCAGATCAAGAACGATTACGCAGCCGAGCGCGAACGCGTACGGTACGAGCGCTACCGCTACATTCTTGAGCGCATGAGAGCGCTGCCCGAGCCGGTTGTAGAGTTCATCCGATATCTCGGTCATCTGGAAAACTTCTACAACCCCGCCGGCGAGCATCCGCTCTGGCAGGCACACCTCTTCCCGAGCACCAAGAAGCGGGTGCACAGCCTCGCGCGCTACAGCGATCTCGACTGGATAGCGCTATTTCGCGCGCACCTAAAGCGGATGCAGGAGCGCTACCACGAGTTCCGGCTCGCCGAGCAGCTGCTTGCCTGTTACATCTTGGACTGTGTGCCGGCAAACCGGCCGCCGCAACTACCGCCGCCGCCACGCGTAAAGCGCGCATACCGCGCGCTCAGCCTCCGTCACCACCCCGACCACGGCGGTGAGGCACGTATCTTCCTTGAGCTCAAGCGCGCATACGAGTTACTCTACGGCCGCTCGGCACGCTTTGCGCAGACGCATCGATCATGATAGCATAACGCCCACAGGAGACGAATCTATGACACTCAAGAAAGCATTTGTTGCGATTGCGTTATGCGTTGCGGTTGCAGCCCTTCTCAGCGCCGATAACGGCAACAACAACAACGGCAGCAACAACACCGATAACGATAACGATCACGCCGAGGATCGACCGACTCCCGGTGAGGCCCAGGCGGCCGCCGCCCTAGAAGAGTACCTCGCCGGCGAGGCCGCTCGAGTAACGATCCCGTTCGATCGGCGAACCGTTACCGGCGCGAGCTCGCCCGAGATCGAAGAGATGCTCGCGGAGCATGAGGGGTACTTCAGGCTCACCCTCGAACAGGACGAGATGCTCGAGGTGCTCGTGGACGCGGGCTTGCTCGAACGACACGAACCAGATCTCGACCGCGAGGCACCCGAAGATACCGTGGACGAAGCCGACCTCGGAGGCGCCGATGCCGAAGGAAGCCCCGCAGGAGGCGGTAGCGCCGTGCATTACGTCTACACCGTCACCGATGCGGGCGCCGAGGCGTTGCATCCCGAACGTACGCCGGTTTCGCTCGGCAGCGGCTTTGCATTTGGGTCGTACGAGCTCAGCGAGATTACCGAGATAGGGGCCGGATTCGAGCGCCGCGGCATGAACACCGTCGAGGTCGAGTTCGAGTACGAGGCTGTTGAGATTGCCTCATGGTTTGAAGAACACCGAAGCGCGCTGTTGCGCGCCGCGCGTCCGAGGCAGGTCGATGATCATGACTCACCACAAAACGACACCGCGGTTCTCGTAGAGGGCCCGGACGGCTGGGTCCATGAAGACCTCCTCGAACAGGATTAACGCTATGCATCTTACGGTATTCGGCGCCGGCGGCGTCGGCGGCTATATTGCTGCAAAGATGGGGGCGGTTCTCGGAACGACAGGATGCCCGTTTCGCGAACTCAGCGTGGTGGCGCGCGGGGCGCATCTCGAAACGATACAGCGAGAGGGGTTAACCTACATCGACCCATACGGGACCACCTCAACGGTATACCCCAACGTCGCCTCTCACGAGATCAAACGGTTTCCCACGCCCCAGTTCGTCATTCTCGCGGTGAAGGGATACGATCTCGAAGCCGCCGCCGATCATCTTGCCGAGCGCATTGATGCAAACACTCCGATCCTGCCTCTGCTGAACGGCGCCGACATCGACGAGCGGGTACGTGCGCGCCTCGGCGGCCGGGGCATCGTGCTGCCGGGAGCGATCTACATCGGTGCGTTCGTGGAGCAACCGGGGCGCGTGCGCCACGCAGGCGGGCCCGGCTCGGTGCTGCTGGGCCGTAGTCCTGACAACCCCGAGTACAGACCTCAGGAGTTTCTCACCGCCTGCGAAACCGCGGGCATCCCGGTTCAGTGGTACGACGATCCGGCTCCGGCGATCTGGGAAAAGTTTCTCTTCATCGCCCCGTTCTCACTGGTAACCGCGATCAGCGGCAAAACGATCGGCGAAGTTCTCAACGACGATGGGCTTACCGCCGATGTGCGTGCGATCATGTCCGAGGCGGCTACCATAGCCGTCACAAAAGGTGTGGCGCTGCCCGAAAACATTGTTGATCTCGTGATGGAAAAGGCCGCCGGGTTTCCGGCCGGTATGACCACCTCGTTTCAGCGCGATATCGCTGCGGACTCACCCCGAGATGAACGCGATATCTTTTCGGGCAGTATTTTGCGGCACGGAAAGAGCCTCGGCGTACCTACGCCGGTAACCGCCCGGTATACCGCGGCGCTTCCGGAGCCGGCGGCCCAAGTGCGCGCAGAGGGCGGCGGGAAAAGCGCCGAATAGCGGCCGAGCACGGGCCGAGCGGCGCCGGGCCGCTTAAGCCTCGGCCCCGGGCACCGGCCGGCCGAGTCGCTTGAGAATCTTCGCGAGCTCGTGTTGCAGATGCTCGAGACTACGCATCACGATCTCGTTTCTCAGATGCGCGGCACGGTACTCGCCGCCGGAGCCGGCGCCCAGCACGTCTTCGGTAGAGACGCGTCGGCTCACGTCTTCGGTATTCTCGAGGAACAGCGACAGCAGGCCGGTGAGGTCCTCAACGTGCAGACCCTCGATCTCAACCATGGTGTCGGAGGGCGCGTTTACCCCATGCGACTCCCTCGCGCGCGCGATCCCGGCCTCAACCTCATGCATGATGAGGCGCGCCGCGATCACGACCGCGTGTGCAAGGCGATGGCCCTTGCTATGATCCTCGGTAGATTGCCGCTGCGAGGTGTCTTCCGGTGGAGCGTGTTCAGCAGGCTCATACGCAACCTTGAGCACCTTCGCCGTCTGCAGTACCGCATCCCATTCGCCCAGACTCAACTCCATTCCATTCCTCCCAGCCGTGTGTGGTGTTCCGGCGTCAGTGTATCATGATCGAGAAGCTGCGGCTACCGAGCGCCGAGCCGTGCCGCGCTGGTGCCAGCGCTGGTGCCGCGCTGTCGTGCTGCGGTCACTCCCATTCGATCGTGGCGGGAGGCTTGCTCGAGACATCGTAGACCACTCTGCCCACTGCCGGCACCTCGTTCGTGATGCGCGCCGAGATCTCCAGGATGTCGTGCGACGCGAACGGATATACATCGGCGGTCATTCCGTCGATTGAGTGCACCGCGCGCAACGCAACCACGTACCCGTACTCGCGCGCATCGCCCGCAACGCCCACCGCACGAATCGGCAACAATACCGCAAACGCCTGCCAGATTTTGTCGTACAACCCGCGGGCGCGAAGCTCCTCGAGGTATATCGCGTCGGCGGCGCGGAGAATCTCGCACTTCTCGGCGGAAACCGCGCCGAGAATACGCACCGCGAGACCCGGCCCCGGGAACGGGTGCCGTCCTATTGTGGAGGCCGGTAGCCCGAGGGCAGTTCCGAGCTTACGCACTTCGTCTTTGTAGAGGTGCGCAAGCGGCTCCACGATCCGTCCCTCGGAGCGCTTCCGCTCTACGAGCGGGGAACGAACGTTGTGGTGCGACTTAATCACCTTCGCGTGCCCACCGACGCCTTTGCCGGACTCGATCATATCGGTGTATAAGGTGCCCTGCGCCAAGAAATACGCTCCCGGCACACGTGACTCCACCTCGCGCTGCTGAACCGTCATGAACAGGTCACCAATGATACTGCGCTTCTGCTCCGGGTCTTCCACCCCCGCGAGCGCGTCAAGGAACTGCTGCGAGGCGTCTACCATGCTGAGATGCCGTGCTCCGAACGCGCGCAGCGCGTGCTCCACCTCGGCCGTTTCGTCGCGGCGCATCAGGCCGGTATCCACGTAGATCAAGTACACCTGCTCGGCCGGCAATGCCTTGAGGAGCAACGCCGCGACGACCGAAGAATCCACCCCTCCGGAGATTAACAGCACCACCGGTTCGGAGCCGACGGTGGAGCGAATCTCGCGAACTCCTTGCTCGAGGTATTCCTCGACGGTCCAGGTTCGGGAGGCGCCGCAGATACCGAACACGAAGTTTTCGAGCACCCGTATCCCGTACTCGCAGTGGCTCACCTCAGGGTGAAACTGTATACCCACGCGCCGCCGTTTCGAATCGGCGATACAGGCGGGAGTACCGTACTCGGAACGAGCCACCACCTCCCAGCCGTCCGCGGGAGCTTGAACGCTGTCGCCATGGCTCATCCATGCGATTGCCCCTTCCGGAATATGATCGAACAGCGGGTGGTCATGATTGTATTGCAAACGCGCGCGCCCGTACTCGCGACCGGCGGTGCGCGCGACCTCGCCCCCGAGGTCGTGCGTCATCCGTTGTAGGCCGTAGCAGATACCGAGTATCGGCAGCTCGAGTTCGTAGACTGCGGGATCGGGCGCCCCGGCGTCCTCGTCGTGCACCGACCACGGCGAGCCGGAAAGTATGACGCCGCGTAGATCCTCGGAAAGCAGCTCGGCCGCGCGCACCGTGCCCGGGTAGATCTCGCTATACACCCCCAGCTCACGAATACGCCGAGCAATCAGCTGTGTTGTTTGGCTCCCGAAATCGAGTATCGCTATCGTGTCCATTGATCCTTTCTCAGTATGGTACTCTCGCGCTCCGAGCCGACCGACACAACCTCGACCGGCACCTCCGCAAAGCCCTCGATAAACGCGATGTAGTCCTGCGCCTCCCGCGGGAGATCCTCGAAGCGGGTGATGCCGTTCAGCGACCGCTTCCAGCCGGGGAAACGCTTCGTCACCGGCTTGGCTTGCTCCAGCGCCGTGATCGAGGCCGGAAAGCTGTCGAGCGTCTCCTCGCCAAGTTCATACCCCACGCAGAGCTTAATCTCGTCAAACCCGTCGTACACATCGAGGTGCGTGAGCGCCAGTGCATCGATCGAGCAGATCCGGCAGGTATAGCGCAGCGCCACCAGATCAAGATAGCCGCACCGACGTGCCCGCCCGGTGGTTACCCCGTACTCGCGTCCGATCTCCCGGATCTGCGTCCCGAGCTCGCCGTCACGCTCGGGATCAAACTCGGTGGGAAACGGCCCATTACCGACACGGGTGGTGTAGGCCTTGAACACGCCCAAAACATGGTCGATCGCGCGCGGCCCGATCGCGGCACCGAGCGCCGCGCCGCCGGCGGCCGAGTAGCCCGAGGACACAAACGGATAGGTCCCGTGGTCGAGATCGAGCAGCGCTCCTTGCGCGCCTTCGAGCACAACGCGCCGGCCCCGAGCGTGGTGCATATAGATCGCCAGATCGGTAACCATCGGGCGCAGTCGCTCGCGGTACTGCTCGAGAAACTCACGGTCCGCGGGGCGCAGCCGCGCGTAGCGTTCGTCGTCGTAGAGGTCGATCATGCGAATGCCGTCTCGCGCCGCCTTCATGGAGTACGCCACGCCGATGCCCCGGCCGGTAGTCCCGATCGGCTGCATCCGCGAGCGGTCTTGTTCCACATCGAGCTCGCGGTAGCGCGGTACCACGAGGTGAGCGCGGTCGGAGATCAGCACGCGTCCTTCCCAGGACACGCCCTGCTCCTCGAGCGTCCCGAGCTCGTCGAACAACGCCGCCGGGTCTATCACCATCCCGGCACCGAGCACCGCAACGGTGTCGGGGTATATGATGCCGGACGGCACCAAATGCAGTTTGTAGGTGCGGTCGGCGTGCACAATTGTATGCCCCGCGTTCGCTCCACCCGAGAACCGCACCACCACCTCGGCGTTCTCGGCCAGATAATCCACAATTTTCCCTTTGCCTTCATCGCCCCACTGGGCGCCGATTACTACTACGTTCATTACAACCTCGGTTTTGATTCCGCGCTACTTCCGCCGCGTTTAGCGCGAGTAGTTCGGAGGCTCCTGAGTGATCGCGACGTCATGCACATGTCCCTCTTTTAGACCCGCGCTGGTAACGCGGACGAACTTCTCGTACGCGCGGAGCTCGGCAAGCGTTGCACAGCCGCAGTAGCCCATGCCTTTCTTTACCCCTACCACGAGCTGGTGTAGAAACGGCTCGAGCTCCCCCTTGTACGGCACGCGCCCTTCTACGCCCTCGGGCACCGGGTCCTCGCCTTGCGCCATCTGATATCGGTCGCCGGAGCCTTGCTTGATCGCACCGAGCGACCCCATCCCGCGGTAGGTCTTGAAGATTCTACCTTCGAAAATAATCTCTCGTCCGGGTGATTCTCGCAAGCCGGCGAACAAATTGCCGATCATGACCGCGTGCGCGCCGGCCGCGAGCGCCTTGGCGATGTCGCCTGAGTACTTGATACCGCCGTCGGCGATCACCGGAACCCCGCGCTTCACCGCGACCTCTGCGGCGTTCCGAACCGCCGAAAACTGCGCCACCCCGATGCCGGCCACGACGCGCGTCGTACAGATTGAACCCGGCCCAACGCCGACCTTTATCGCGTCGGCACCTGCATCGATAAGGTGCTCGGCTCCTTCGGCGGTGGCGATATTGCCGCCCACGACCGGAAGATCGTAGTGCTGCTTGATGTAGCGCACACCGTCTAGGACGTTCTTCGAGTCTCCGTGCGCGGCGTCCATCACCACAAAATCAGCCTGCGCCTCAACCAAGGCGCTCATTCGCTCGGCCAGGCCGTTCGGCGCCACCGCTGCGCCCACGAGCAGCCGCCCGTGTTGATCCACCGCCGCGCGCGGAAACTGACGATGTTTTTCCATGTCCTTGACGGTGATGAGTCCCGTGAGCTCACCGGCGTCGTCTACCACCGGCAGCTTCTCGATCTTGTGCGTGTTGAACTTCTGCTGAGCGCTCGCGATATCGGGACGACCTACCTCCACCACAAGATCGGAGGTCATCACGTCGCGCACCTTGAGCGAAAGGTCGGAGCAGAAGCGCATATCGCGGCTGGTGATGATCCCGACGAGAGTATTGCCGCGAACAACCGGCATCCCCGAGACGTCGTTCGCCTGCATCTGCTCCCAAACCTCGCGCACGGTGAGGTCTTCGGTGACGGTAAGCGGAGCCGCGATGATCCAGTTCAGGTATCGCTTCACCGCGGCAACCTGACGAGCCTGCTCATCAACCGTCAGGTTACGATGGATAACCCCTACGCCCCCCTGCAGCGCGAGCCCGATCGCCATCTGTTGCTCGGTCACGGTATCCATGGCCGCCGAGAGCACCGGTACATTCAGGCGCACTCCCGCGAACAGCTCGACGCCGAGATCGATATCTTCCGGCAGCACCTCCGAGTACGACGGCAGCAGCAGCACATCATCGTAACTCAGCGTTTCCTCAAAACTCATCGGCCAAGGCCTCCTTTGTTTTCGTGATCACGTCGCGATACGTAAGGCTCAGCTCCAACGCCCGGCCGGCCGACTGCCCGCTGTAGAGCTCCGGCGAAGAGAAAAACCGCTCCGGATCGAGGCCGCAGCGATGCTCGAGCTCGGTCCGCAACACCTCCCAAAGCTCGGTGTCGGCCTTCAGAACCTCAAAAACGGTGCGTCCGTCGGCCTCGCCGGCAACCGTCGCATTGCGCACAATCTCGTGCGCGTCGGGCCGCCCGGCGGCCGACAACAATATGTACGCCGGCTCGGCGAGCACAAGATCGCCGGTCATGCGCAGGTTGGCGAGCATCCGCGAACGGTCGACCTGTAGCCCGGCGAGCACCTTTCGCATGCGCTCGGCGGCCGCCACAGCCCCGGCGATGAACTCACCGACGAAGCGCCCGCTTGCGGAGTTCGAGAGGTCGCGCTGGTGTTCCGAGATCTGGTCGAGCTGAAAGCTCACTACCCGCGGCGCGAACGCCTTCCAGAGACTCTTGATGTGTTCGCAGTTCCAGGGGTTGCGCTTCTGCGGCATCGTGGACGAACCCACCTGGGTTGAGCCGAACTGCTCGCGAACCTCATCGATCTCGGAGCGTTGAAGGTGTCGAAGGTCGTCCGCTAAGTTCGCGATGATCCCGAACGCGTTCGAGATCTCGAGCAGAACTCTCAGCAGATACTCAGGCTCCACGATCTGAGTTGCGTACTCGGCCGGTGCAATCCCAAGGCGCTCGAGATGCGCACGCTCGAACGCAACCGGGTCGCGATACAGCATCGAGAGCGCGTTGTAGGCGCCGACCGCTCCGGAGAGCTTGCCGCGCAGTTCGCGGCTCAGCCGCTCGAGCGCCTCGATGGACTTACCGAGCCGCGCGACGTATTCGGCCATCGCAAACCCGAAGGTAATCGGCACCGCGTGCCGCCCGTGCGTGCGCCCGACCTGCGGCGTTTCAGCCTCAGCCTCGCTCACTCGGCAGAGCTCGGACTCTACCTCGAGCAACACCGGCAGCAGCACCTTCCGCACGGCGTCGCGATACCGTAACGCCGCGGCGGTATCGAGCACATCTACCGAGGTGGCGGCGCGGTGCAGGTACGGTTGCAGATCCGCCGGCAGCGCCGCCTGCATCACGTTTACGAGCGCCCGAATGTTGTGCTGCGTGCGTTCTTCCTCGGCGTAGACATCGGTAGGATCGAGCGACTCCGCGGCCGCGTCCGCGGCTCGTTCGGCATCGGCGTTCAAGCGTCCCTCGAACTCGAGGTGAGTCTTCAACAGCGCCGCCTCGACGCGAGCGCAGTACCGCACCGCGGCCTCCTCGCTGAGATACTCGGCGAGCCGCTCGAACAGTTCGCGGTTCGACTGTAGATAGCGATGGTCTAGTGGGCTGATATTGCGAAAAATGCTGCGGTGTTCCATGAACGAGTCCCTACGTTGAAAAACTGACGTGTTTGAGAGATAATAGCCGCATGATCGATTTTCGTCGAGTGCTTATGGTAGTTGGTTCAGTTCTACTCACAGTGGTTGTGATTGTGCTTATCGTGATGCGGCCGGACCATTCCGAACAAACCGCCTCGGCCTCGAGACCGGGCGACGGCACGCGCTTCATCGTTCCCGAAGCAGGCGACGGGATCAAGCTCTCGGCCGCAGCCTCGGAACACACCATAACGCTCCGCGACTCCGAGGAGGAGCTCCAGCCGCGGGTGCCGCTCTCCGGAGAGTACCTCTTGACGCAGATCGAGGAGACCAACCTGAACCGTGACCAAAACGACGAACAGATCATCGCGTTTAAGCGTCGCGACGATCCGGAAGATCGCATTCGCGTCTTGGTGGCGGAGTTTGACTCGGTGCGCAACACCTATCGGGTCGCCTGGGAAGGCGAAACCGGTGCCAATAATGTGCGAACCTTTGCGCTGTACACCGCCGACCTCACCGGTGATCATGATCTCGAGATTATCGCATTCGGAACCAACAACGCCGGCGAACAAACACTCGACGTATTTCAGAGCACCGACCCTCCCGGCGGCGTGAGTTTGTACTATCGCCCGATTCTCTCGGTGGTCACCGACGCAAACATCGAAATAGACGAGCAGGAACGCAGCGAGGCCTACTACAGTATGCAAAGCAGCGGCAGCAGTTTCCCGATCTATGTCTATTCCCGCGACGAGGACTCCGACGACGAACGCGGTCTCGTGCGAGTCGCGTATCGCTTCCATCCCGACGATGGGCAGTACGTCGAGTCGCAGCGCGACAGTATCCCGGGCACCGAGGTAGAGGAAGCGCAACTGCAGGAACTCTACGATGGCGATGTCGCGGAGTTTCAGCGTTTTCTCCGTGGCCCGTGGTATCGCTCCAGCGGCTCCGATTCCGAGGTCGATGAGCTGGTGTTCTTCGATCCGGTTCGCAGCAGCATCGTGTTCTATCGTGGCGACCGCCAAGAATCGTTTTCATGGGAGACCTCGCACAAGACCCTGCACCGTTCCGGTCCCGGTCTACGCCTAAATCTCGAGAATGAATCGATCTCCACGGTACGACGTCAGCTATCGGCAACCGCCACCGGTATCGATGAGCTTCTCATTAACGTAGACGGGAGCGACCAATGGGACGGGCGCTATCGCCGCCTGACCGACTCGCTGCAGCGCCGGATGCTGAGCGAACAACGCTCGGCCGCGCGTCTACGCGACGATCTCCCAACCGGGCTGTACCGCAGCGACGCCGGGCTCGAGATCTTCTTCTCGAGCCCGCGCTTCACGATGCGCGACGACGGCGAGGAAGTATCCGGCGGCTTTGCGATGTTCGAGCTCGACCGCCCGGTTCTACAGTTGAAGCAAATGAACGCCAACGGGGTTGTAATCGGCACGCGCGCGTACCAGTTCGAGCAGTCTAAGAACCGCACCGCCGATCAGATTGTGCGCACACTCGAGCTATACCCGGCCCGCATCACCGCCGAGGGTGTAGAAGTTCTCGATACCGAGGCCGTCACGCTCGAGCAGATCGAGCAGGTTGACGAAGAACAAGACGACTCTGAACAAGACGCGGCTTCTTAGTGTAGCCGAGACCGGCCCCCGACACGCTTCGCCGACACGCTTCGCCGGCACGCTTCGCCGGCAGGCTCAGCAGCCACGCAGAACTCACTCGGCGGCGCCGCCGTCGAAAAGCAGGAAGCCCTCAAACCCGAGCTCCTTGAGCTCAACCACCACGCGTTGAGCCTCGGAGCGGTGCCCTTGCGAGGAGGACACCGGCACAAACACCTGGTAATAGGTGCTGTCGCCGACCTCGCGCCGGCGCACCTCCGCCTCGCTGAAGCCCTCTTCGCGTAGGTCGCGGACCATGTACTCCGCGTTCTCTTTGACGCTGAACGAGCCGGTCTGAACACCCACGACGCGCGGCTCCGCATCTGCTGCGTCATCCCGCGGCCCATCGGCTTCACGCGGTGTCTCGGGCTCCGGGAGCGCGACGGCACGCTCAAAACCCGAGAACAGACCCGCCGGACTGGGAAGCAGCTCCACCCTTCGATCGCCGGCACCGCTTGGTTTCGAGGCGAGGCGCGCCTCCGGAGAGTCGGGAAACTCGTCCGAGATACGCTCCACCAGCTCCGCCCGGCGTGCATCACGCCCAAGGCGTGCGGCAAGCTCAGCCTTATAGAGCAAGGTCTTCGGCAGCGTTACTGCGTGATCTTGGTGATACGCTTCAAGCTCCGCGAACGCTTCGCGCTCGCGCTCCATCGCGACCTGTGCGCGCGCCGAGAGCAACAACGCCGCCTCGGCGAGCGAACCCGCTTCCTCGGGCTGCGCTCGGCCCGCGCCCGACACCGTTTCGGCATCCTCGAGCGCTTCATCATAGGCTCCACGCTCGAGCGCGAGGTTCCCGGCTGCGATCAACGCCTCGAGACCCGGCCGCGACTCCGGTGCGTGCTCAAACGCCTCGCGATAGCGTTTCTCGGCTTCAACGGTGTTTCCACGGAGCTCGATGAGCTCTGCATGCAACCGGTACGCGCGGCTGCGATCCTCCGGGCGAGCCAACCGGTCGGCGAACTTTTCCATCAAGTCGTCGACTACTCGCAAGTTCGGGGCCGCCTCTATCGCGGCATCAAGCCGCTCGAAATCGCCGTCGGAGCCCACGTTGCGTTCAAGCCAATCGAGGTGCGACGAAAACGCCCCCGCTCCGTGCACCACCGCAAGCACCAGCGCCACCGCGAGAACGGCGCGAAACCGCGTCCGAACCCCAAAACGAGAAGTGCGATTACTCTTCAGCCGGAGGAGCGGTAGTCTCGGCAAGCTGCTTCCTCGAGAAACGCCTCTTACGAGGCTTCTTTTCTTTCTTCTGTTTCGGAAACTTCGCTCGCTTTCTCAAGTACTTGACGTAGGTGAACGGTAACGTGACCAGAACGCCGAGGAAAAACGCGGCGAACAGACTCACGAAGATTGGAATGTCTTCGAATGTGTGAAACCCAACCGAGACATCCGAGACGTTTCGAATGTTCACCCCCGCAAACAACACGACAACCGACAGCACCACCAGATAGAACAACAATTTCCACGGCATACCGAGCGCTCCTCAACCAGTTCGCTCGGCTATCGCCGCGCGCGTAGGCCCTTGATAAACTTAAACAGACTATAGCCGCCGTAGCCGAGCAACCCGAAGCCCGCCAAGCTCATCAGCCCGCCGGCAAGCCCGCCGATCAGCGGCAGCGACGCAACCACCGTAAGCGCTCCGGCTCCGGCCGTTACCATCCCACCGGCGCGATCGTCTTTATTTGCGGCTTTTGAGGAGGCCGAAAGCCCGAATGCCGTGAGCCCGCCTCCAACCACAAGGCCGGCGATAGAGAGTCCTGCTCCGGCAAACCCGCTCAAAAACAGCAAACCCACGCCAACAACCGTTCCGCTGATACCGGTCATGCCGTAGCGCACCAACCGATCACTCGGCACAATCTCGTTCATGCTTCCTCTCCGTTTACCACTCGTTCTACATACCGCCGAATAGCATTCCAGTCGTCGTTCTTCGGAAGCAGAATCCAAGCTCCCTTGTTGAAGTCTTCGTCCACTTCATCGGCACTCTTGTTACTATAATACAAGTTGGAATAGGTATGGTAAAGGACGTTGGAGGTGTCGATCACGGTGCGGGTGCCGATATCGTAGCCCCCAAAGCGCTGCAGATAGCGGATCATCTGAAACGGCGACAGGTCGGTCTCAACGTAACGCGTAAGCGTCGTTACGAGCTCATGCAGTGTACCGATATCCTGCAGCTGCAGCGTCGTGAGCTTCTCGAACACTGCTGTCACCACTCGTTGCTGTCGTGCGGCGCGGTCGAAGTCGTCGGTGGTGGCGCGCGAACGCGCAACACGCAGCGCCTCTACGCCGCCGAGTCGGTGCGTGCCGCGCGGGTAGTACAGCGTACCCCACTCGCCGTCGTCACGCGTACGATAACTCGGGTCGATCAGGTCTTCCTCGAGCGTCACCTCGACGCCTCCGAGAATGTTCACCGCCTCGATAAACGCGTACATATCGATCGCGACGTAATGATCGATCGGGAGGCCGGTGATCTCGGTGAGCTCACGCGCAAAGCGCTCCGGGCCGTACTCGGGATAGACCGCGTTCACGCGCCGCCCACGGTAGAAGAGGTCGCGTGGCACACTGATGAGCTTGATGCGTCCGGAGCGAGGGTCGGCGTGCGCGAGCATGATCGAGTCGGTCACCCCCTCGTTGGTACCGAGCACCACCGCGGTAACCGCGTTATCGGCGGTCCGCACGGTCGGAAGATCCTCGAGCCGCGGATTGAAACTGCTGTTTCGTTCTGAAGCCGCCGAGATACCGAACTGCCGAAAGGTTCGAAGCGGGACGTCACCGTCGTCCATGATCCAGAGCTCACCGTTGGGACGCTGCACCGCAAACGAGCCGAAGCGTTCCTCGCCCTCGAGCTCGAGCAGATCAAAATGCAGATGATCGCCGCGATCGCGCGGCTCGTTCGAGAGCTGCAGGCCGTGGTTCTCGAGCAGGCGTCGAAATCCGGGGTCGCGCGCCGCTCGCTGCAGCATCTCGATCGAACGTTGCACCGCGTTTGGTTCGGGAGGCGTCTCGGAGAGTTCCGCAATGCTATCGAACAGCGCGTCCTCGAACGCCTCGAACGTCTCGTAACGCGCATCATCAATCACGAAACGGTCGTCCTCCGGCCGATATCCAAACACCAGCGACGGAACCTCATGCAGCGTACCGTTTTCGAGCTCGAGCGTTACCTCGTAGCGATTATCGGCCGCGGCGCGGCTCACCCGATGCCGCTGCGCTCCGGCGCGGCGCGTCACCGCCTCAGACTCCGCAAGCCGTGCAAGCTCAGCCGCCCGCGCCTCGCGCCTCTGCCGCAACCGCTCGATCTCTTCCAGCTCCTCAGAGAGATACCCGCGCAACCCACCGGGGTCGAGCTCCTGATCAAGAGAGATGCGTAGCTCCGAGGCGCCGCTGCGCTCCGCCTGCACCACCAGATCGCCCGCACGCTCATCGGGCTCTATTCGAAACTTCACCTCACCGTTGCGCAGAAGCTCGATTCGACCTCCCGGTTCGGAGTCGGAGTCCGGCTCGTGCCGCAGCACCTCGAGGCCGAGTTCCCGAGCCGGCTCGGCGAACGCACCGTGCTCCTCGAGTTCGCGGAATCGTTTCGTGAGTGCCAATCGATTCTGATGCGCGAGAAGCTCGCGAAACGCTTCGAAAAATGCCTGTGCCTCTCCGGAGGTGCTCTCGCCGTCGGCACCCGCGTCGGCGTCTGTGTCTCGGCTGTAGCGCGGGCGAAGCGGCTCATAACTGCGCCGGTTCATCCCAAGCTGCTCGCGAATCTCTCCGGTGTCCTCGATCAAGCCGCGCGCCGCCGCGCGGAGATCTTCGGTTTCCTCGCTCGTGCGGCGAAGTTCGCTTATCAAGCGCTCTTGATGTTGGAGGTTGCGCCGAGTTTCGGCCTGCATCCGGTTGAGCAGCAGAACCGCGACCACGCCGAGCGCAATAATATTGAGAATCGCAACCGCGATCAGCGCCCGCAACGCCCAGGACTCGTTTCCAAACCTCATACGCACCCCACAGATCGGCTCGGTGCACTCCGGCTAATGCCGAAACGACCGTTGCCCGGTGAAGCACATGGTAGCACCGTACTCGTTACACGCCTCGATCGACTCGAAGTCGCGCATCGAGCCTCCCGGCTGCAGCACTGCGGTTACGCCCTCGTGAAGCCCTACCTCTATCCCGTCGCGGAACGGAAAAAACGCGTCGGACACCATCGTAGCGCCGTACAACCCGCCGCGCGCGTGCTGAACCTCGCTCGCGATCCAGGCGGCGCGCTCGTCGCCCTCGAGCGCATCGAAGGCGCATTCGTAGCGCTCGTGCGCCACGCGCTCGCGCATGTTCCGGTACGCTTTGTCACGTGCGATTCGCGCAACCCCGACGCGATCTTGTTCGCCGGCGCCGATCGCGAGCGTCACGCCGTCTTTTACGTACAGCACCGAGTTGCTCGTAACACCGCTCTCCACCAGCCAGCCGAACACCATGTCCTCGCGTTCTTGCTCGGTAGGCGCGCGCTCGATGCGATACTCGCTGCCTTTATGCGTGGTTTCCGCCGGTGTAAGCTGCCCCGGTTCCAGCAGTTCCGGCCGGTACGACCACTGAAGCGCCATGCCGCCGTCGATGAGACTCCGGGCCTCGATCACGCGCTGGCCCACGTACTCATGCAACCGCTCGATATTCGCGATTCGAACCACCCTGAGGTTCTTGCGGCGCTCGAACACATCAACCACGCCGGGAGCGTACTCCGGAGCCGCCACCACCTCGCAGTAACTTGCGGCGATCTGCTCGGCGGTCTCAACGTCGCACTCGCGGTTGAGCGCCACAACGCCGCCGAACGCAGCCACGCGGTCGGCGAGGAACGCGCGCAGGTAGGCATCGTAGATAGACTCGCCGAGCGCCACGCCGCAGGGATTGTTATGCTTAATGATGACCGCGGCAGGCTTATCGTGGAAGTATCGCAGAATATTGAGCGCCGAATCGGTATCGGTAATATTGATCTTGCCGGGGTGCTTGCCGCTCTGTAGAAGCTCCATATCTGAGGCAAGGTGCCTCCCAGGCGCAATGCACTCAACCTCTCCGAGCTGCAGATTGCCGTTTACGAGCCGGTACAATGCCGCCTCTTGATCGGGGTTCTCGCCGTACCGCAGGCCCCGCCGCTCGTCCTGCACCACCCACTCAACCTTCTCGTACACCAGTGTCTGGCGTCGCTCGTCGTCGTAGAACGAGATCTCCATGTTCTGAGGGAACGACTCCGGGCGCTGCTCGCTGTAGATACCGCGTAATGATTGTTGCTCCGCCATGACCGCCTGCTCTCCTTGTCTGTGTGTGAGATGGGTTCTATCGAACTCGATACGCCGCTGCAGCCGTCGCGGGTTCGGTCTCGGAAAAGTACGCGGCAACCGCCGCGTCGTAATCGGCGGTATGCCGAAACGCACGGGCCGCCAGTCGATATCTGAACTTCAGGCCGGTGGCGCCTCCGTTCGCGGCAAGCTCCGAGACAAGCTCGCGGTACAGGTCCGGATCGCAGACCGGCGCAACTCTGAGGTAGTTCTTGGCCGCAGCTCGGAGCATCGCGGGTCCGCCGATATCGATATTCCCGCGCGCGGTCTCGGGCGTGGCGTCGGCGGCGGCGACCGCTTCTTGAAACGGATACAGGTTAACCGCGACCAGATCGAAGCGCACCGCACCGACACGCTCGATGTCGCGTTGATGGTCCTCGTTGAACTCCTCCGACAACAGCCCGAGGTGCACCTTGTAATCCAAGGTTTTCACAAGGCCGCCTTGGAGCTCCGGCTGTCCGGTGTAGCGCTCCACCGAGACAAGCTTCTGCTCGGCGCGGTCGCCGAGAATCGATTCAACGGCGCGGTAGGTACCCCCGGTGGAGTAGAACCGGGCTCCGGGACAGTGTTTCAGCACGCCGTCGACCAGCTCTTCTAACCCGGCTTTGTTCGAGACGCTCAGAAGCACATTTCGTACTAATACGCGATCGCTTGTGTCAGTTACCGTGTTCAGAGCCATTGTTGTTCCTTTGCCCTCTCTCGAGGTATGCGTACGCGTCGTGGTTGTGAATGCTCTCCATGTTCTCGGCCTCCACGCTGAACCACGGGAAGCGGTCGAGCGCTTCGATGCCGAGACACACCTCGCGCACCAAGTCCTCGACGAACACCGGGTTATCGTAGGCGTGCTCGGTGACGAATCGCTCGTCCTCGCGCTTCAGCAGCGTGTACAATCCCGAGGAAGCCGCGTCCTCTATCAGCTCGATGATATCCTCAAACCAGAAAAACGGCCCGAGCTGCACCTTCACGCGCACCTCGCCGCGTTGGTTATGCGCGCCGCGACTCGAGATCTCCTTCGAGCACGGGCAGAGCGTCGCAACCGGAACCGTGATGCCCACCACAAAGTCGCGCTTGCCGCCGCCCACTTCGCCCATGTAGCCGCAGCGGTACGACATGATGCTCTCCTGCCCCGAGACCGGCGCGCGTTTCTTCATGAAGTATGGAAACTTCACCTCGCCGAACGCGGTTTCGGCGTCCAGCGCCGCTCGGATACGCTCGAGCATCTTGAGAAAGCGCGGCATGCTCAGGTCGTGATAATGCTCGTTGAAGACCTCTATGAACCTGCTCATGTGCGTTCCCTTGTGCTCGTGCGGCAGATTCGCGAAGAGGTTCACGGTCGCGACGGTGTGCTGCGTGCGATTGAGTTTGTCGAGCACGGTGATCGGGTAGGTGACGTTCTTGACACCTACCTTCTGCACCGGGATGTTTCGCGTGTCGGCTAAACCCTGAACATCGACCACTGACTGCTCCGCTACCGCCCGGCTCGTTCACGCCGCCGTTCGGCAGAGAGCACGGTGTTCGCGAGCAGCATCGTGATCGTAAGCGGCCCCACACCACCCGGAACCGGCGTGATCATCGAGGCGACCTCACGCGCGGAATCGAAATCGATATCGCCGACGAGCCGATAGCCCTTTTTCTTGGTAGCGTCCTCCACGCGGTTTACGCCGACATCGATCGCAACCGCGCCCGGCTTCAGCATCTCACCGGTTACCGTAGCGGGCTTTCCGGCCGCGGCAATCACGATGTCGGCCTGGCGGGTGTGCTCTGCGATGTTGGGGGTGCGCGTGTGACAAACCGTCACGGTGGCGTTCCCCGTCTCGCTCTTTTGCATCAGCATTGTGGCAAGCGGCTTGCCGACGATGTTGCTCCGCCCCACGATCACCGCGTGCTTGCCCTCGGTTGTAACCCCGCCGGCGCGAAGGATCTCGAGCACTCCGTGCGGCGTGCACGGCCAGAAGCACTCCTGCCCGCGCAAGAGCCGGCCGAGGTTCACCGGGTGAAACCCGTCGACGTCTTTGTCGGGGTCAATCGCCATCGTGACTCGGTCGGCCGAGATGTGATCGGGCAACGGAAGCTGCACCAAGATTCCGTGCACCGTTTCGTCTTGATTGAGCTCCTCCACAATCGCGAGCAGCTCGGCCTCGGAGGTGCTCTCCGGCAAGCGATGATCCACCGACTTAATGCCGAGCTCATCACACGCGCGCTCTTTGGCGTTGACGTAGCTGGTGCTGGCAGGGTCCTCGCCAACCAACACTACGCCGAGCCCCGGCTGGGCACCGTGACGCGCGAGATCCTCAACCCTTTCCCGTAACCGCTCACGAATGTCTTGAGCGATAGCCTTTCCATCGAGTAGTTCTGCAGCCATAGATAGCTAAATTTGTACCAGAAAAACGCGCGGGAAGCAATGTTTCGCTATGAATATGAAACGGTTATGGAACACTAGAAACCGGTATGCGCCGCTACCGGACCCGGTAGCGGTCGGACTCCGCCGCACATCGGCCGAAGCGCGCCCGGTTACTGTGCGCCGCCCTTGAGCGACTGCAACAAACTGTCTTTCACATAGCGCTCGCCGGCGAGCAAGGCTTTCACTACATCACCGATCGAGACAAGGCCAACGATCTCCTGTTCGCGGTACACCGGCAGATGACGAACGCGGTGCCGCGTGAACTTCGCCATCGCGTCCTCGAGCGACTCATGTTCATGCGTTACCACGATTCGCTCCTTCGGCGTCATGATCTGCATCACGGTTTCGTTGGTGCAGGCCGCATCGAGTTGTTGTAGCACGTCGCGCTCCGACACGATGCCGACCACGGCGTCCGACGCATTCAACACCATTAACGCGCCTACGCGCCGCAGATTAAACAGTTGTACCGCGTCTTGAATCGGAGCGTCTTCTCGAACCGT
>PUOW01000357.1 GCA_003552185.1 Spirochaetaceae bacterium | reverse complement strand
CTCGAGCGCGCGCATTATCGCTCGCGACGCCGCGCGGGGTATCACGACCCCTTCGGTATGGGCGGCGGCATGGGCGGCGGGGGCGGAATGCGGTTTCCGCAGCGCGACCCCAACCGCGCCGAGCGTCGGCTGTACCACTCGATCTTCGCGTTTGTGTTCGGCGACCCCGAGCCCGAAGGGCCGTGGCACGAGCGCGAGCGCTCCGAGGTGCTCGCTTACCTCCGCGGTAACGACGGTGTGATCACACTCGAGGAGCTGATGGCGCTCACCGGCAAAGGCCCCGACGACGCCCAGGAACTGATGAACGAGCTGGTGGTGGGATACGAAGGCAGCCCCGAGGTCGGCGAACACGGTACAGTGCTGTACTGCTTCGACCGGCTGCTCGCGCGGGCCGAAGGCGAGGCCGACGGGGCCCACGGCGAGAAGCGTTCGAGCCGGAAGGCTGCCGCCGGTGCGGCTACCGGTGCGGGGGGCGCCCAAGCCGGCCGGCTCGTGGAGCGGCTGCCGCAGCTCCGGCGTCCGGTGGTTCCGTTCAACAACAACTCCAAGAGCCTCAACAAATGGATCGGGTTCTTCAACGGCTTCAACCTGCTGTTCGGGAGTTACTTCACGCTGTTCTCGTTCGTGATCGTTCCCACGATCGAGACCCCGTTTGCCGCGTTTTATGTCTTCGTCGCGAGCCTGTTCTTTGAGCTCGGGGCCGCGGCTCCGATCTTGGTGCTCGGAACGGCGCTCGGCTTGGTGCCGTTCAGCTTCTCGGTGCTGTTTTACCTTATCCCGTGGATGCGGCGTAGGCGTGAGGGCCGCGACAATCAATCGATCAAGCGCCGTAACTTGCGCACGCGGGTATATCGCACCGCGTTGGCCAATCCCGACGACGTTCGGCCGCACCGCATCGTTCCGCAAAGCGACGACGAGAAGCCCGAGAACTGGCAAGACGAGGTACGCCGCGCGGTCGAGGAGCTGGCCGCCGCCTACGACGGCGAGGTCGAGCAGCTGCCTGAGGAGCAAGCCGCACCGGCCGCCGAAGGGCTCGAGCCCGATGCCGTGGTAGGCCCTGCTCGGTACCGCTACCGTATCGCCGCGCTTGCGAGAGCGTCGGCCGATGTCGCCGCGGCGCGCGAGAAGCGCCGAGCCGCGCGGAGCGGTATCGGAGCGGTGGTGTACGATACCGGCGAGGGCGATATAGAGCTCGAAGACGCGCGGCGCGAGGGCCTTCTGCCGGAGGCGGATTCTTCCGGTGCGGAGGGCGGCCCGCCGGCCGGAAGCTCCGGTCACGGCGATGGCTGAGACGCTGCGGCACGCGATTGTAGGCCTCGGACGCATCGGATCGCTGCTGGAACAAGACACACGGCGCGAGAAACCGTGTACGCACGCGGGCGCAATTGCCGCCACCTCGGGTTCGCGGCTTGTCGCCGGATGCGACCTCATCGAGGAGCGCCGCGCGCAGTTCGCCGAGCGCTGGGGCTGTGACGCGATCTATCACGACTATCGCCGCATGCTCGCCGAGCAGCGCCCGGATGTGCTGCACGTTGCGACCGACCCCGACACGCACTACCCGATTGTAAAAGCCGCAGCCGAGGCCGGCGTACGGGTGGCGGTCTGCGAGAAGCCGCTCGCGCACACCTGGCGAGCCTCGCGCGCGATCGTGAGGCTCGACCGTCGGCGGCGAATCACGGTGCTCGTGAACCACGAGCGGCGCTACTCCAACGACTATCTCGAGGCGCGCGCGGCGGTGGCCGAGCGGCGCTACGGTGAGCCGGTGGCGGTGCAGGCGCGCCTCTATTTTGGACGCACGCGAGGGTTGTGGTCGATGCTGTGGCACGACGGCACGCACCTTCTCGATGTCGCGGGGTTTGTGCTCGGCGCGCCGCTCGAGCGCGCCCGCAGGTTGCACGGCAGCCTTCGCGGCGGAGGCGCGAGCGCCTGGGTTGCGGCGCGCGCCGCCGGCGTCCCGGTGGTGCTCGAGGTCGGCGGTGGACGCGACCACTTGGTGTTTGAGCTGGTGGTGAGCTGTGAACGCGGCGAGATACAGATTGGAAACGGGTTTTACCGCGAGTACGAGAGCGTGGAAAGCCCGTACTACGAAGGCTACCGCTCGCTGCAGCCGGTGCGCGAAAACCCGTTTGCGGAGACCGGCTACTTCCGAAACATGGCGGCCGATGCGGCCGCCTGCGCGCGCCGACCCGAACGGCGCCCGGTTTCGGGCGCCGCCGACGCCGAGTACGCTACGCGCGCGATCTTCAGCTTACGTCCATTCCTCGCTCGATTCGGCTTATAAGGTAGGGGCGCATCGAGCGCGCCGCGATGATCTCGTCGATAGACCCCACCGACTTGGCGCGCTCCACCGAGTGGATGCGGTCGAACCCGGTCGCGAGCTCGCTCTGCTTCTCTTGGTGTACTCGCTGAAACAGCTCGTCGTACTCAACCTGCCCGAACTCCGGGTCCTCCTTGAGCCGGCGCTGCGCTTCCTGCACGCGCTCGTCGGCCTGCGTCTCCTTGAGAACCTGCCGCGGAAACACCACCGCCGCGGCCGGCGCGCCGCCGATCACCGATGCGTACGCACCCTCAAGCGCCGCCGAGTGTAACGAGCTCGAGAGCGCCTTCGAGAACACCACATAGGCTCCGCCGTGGTAGCGGGCGGTGACCAAGAAGATGATCGGGCCCTGAAAGTTCACAACCGCGCGACCGATCTCGGCGCCGTACTCGAGCTGCAGCTTTCGAAGACTCTCGGGCGAGCCGTCGAAGCCCGAGAGGTTTGCGAGTAGCACCACCGGTAGCCGACGGCTGAACGCGTTTAGCGCGCGCGCGACCTTTTTCGAGGACTGCGGAAACAGCGTACCCCCGCTCCAGGCCTCCGGGCCGTCGTGGGGGACTTCGCCGATCCGCGAGAGCGAGCGGCTCTCGATACCGATCAGCCCAACCGCGTATCCGCCGATGCGCGTCTGCCAAACCACCGCGGTCTCGGCGTCGCGCTGCTCCTGCCAGCGCTCGAGGTAGGGGTGATCGGCGTCCTTCACCGCCGCCATCACCTGGCGCATCTCAAACGGCTTCTTGCGCTCCGGGTTGAGCTCGGCGCTGAAGATGTCGCCGATCGTGGTGAAGCCTTGACCGAGATTGTCGGTGTACGGCTCGGCGCATACGTCGCGGTCCGCGGGGTCTTCGGTCCGGAGCGGGCGCGGAAAGACCGAGCCCGGCCCGGCGTAGGTGAGCTCGTAATGGCGGAACAGCGTTTGAAACGCCTCGTATAAGGTGCGGACGCGTATTTGAGCCTGCCCGTTGGGGCCCATAATGCGCTCAACGCCGCCGATACCCACGTTGTTTTCGGCCGAGACGCTGCCCGAGAAATCGAGCGCTTTTTTGCCGGTAAGCAGCATCGAGGCGTCTTCCGTCATGATCAGAAGCCCGCGCGTATGCATCAGCATCGTTGCCTCGGCGTTCCAGTACGACTGCGCTCCGACGTTTATGCCGGAGACGATGACGTTGATCTCGCCGCCGGCCTGCGTGAACTGAATGATCCGTCGTAGGGTAGCTGCGGTCCAGTCGAGGTTCTCGGTGCCGCTTTGCATATCGATGCGCGCGCCGGCCGAGATCGGAACCCACTCTACCGGCAGACCGCGCTCCTGCGCGAGGTCGAGCGCGGCGTTGATCCTGCGGCACTCGGGCTCGGCGAGCGAGCCCATGTCACCGGTGGGGTCCGAAAGAATTACGACGCGGCGCACGCCGTCGGGGTGCGTCGAGAGGTAGTTCGTGATGATGCCGAACACGATGCTCGATTCGTTGTGCCCGTAGGGACGCGATTTCACCGAGATCGTGTTTTGCGAGCCGGTGGATTCGTCGACCTCTATCTCGAACTCTTCGAACTCGCCTCGCGGGAAGGTCTCGGTCACCGGATAGCCGCTGCGCGTCATCATCTTGATGATCTCGTACGGATACAGCGTGCCGCGCTGGCGCGCGCGAACCACTTTTGCGACGTAGGAGTCCATCGGGGCGAGCGGTTCGGTAGAAGGCGAGCGGCCGCGCAGGCTGAAGCTCGTTCCCGAGATGTTCTCGAACACGAGCTCGACCTGCTCCAGCGTGCCGTCGGCGGGGCTCGGACGCCGTGAGTACACCACCAGTTGTTCAAGCCCGAGCTCGGTGGTGCGCGCCGCAAGTCGTCCGCCGTACTCCTGCACTTGTTCAATCGTGGCCTGCAGAACGGTGCGCGCGTGGAGAAAAATACGGTTCCAGTGCAGGCGTCGCTTGCGTCCGGCTTGCTCGGCGCGCATCGCGTATACCGCCTCCATCAATACGTTCTCGAGCGCCACCATGCGCGCGATGTTGCCGTGATCGTCGAGTTCCACGCGGGTGGAGGGAACCTGCACCAGCGCGAATAGGCGCTCGTCGCGCGGGTTGTCCTTGGCGGTGGCGCCGAGCAGACACACCGATTCGCTTTGGTAGAGCATCTCGAGGTTGAAACGACGCAGTCGGAACACGCGCAGCTCGCGGTAGCTCATCGGTCCAAACGAGAGCCTGCCGTGGTCCTCGCACCAGGTGCCGTCGTCGGCGTGGTGCAGGGTGCGGTAGTAGCGCCGTCCGTCGGCCGGCACAACCCCTAACGCGAGAAAACTCGCGGCAAGCGGACGCTCGAGCGCGTGCGCCACCAGCGTATCGGTTTCGGGATCCGGCCGATCGCGCGAGATCAGCAGCACAAGCTCGAGCTCGCCCCCGCCGTTGCTCCCCGTGGTGTTCGCGATCGCCTCGAGCGCATCGTAAGCGGCGGCGAGCTCGCCTTCTTTCGCCACCGCGATGATCGAGGAAAGCTCGCGCGGGGTCCCCGGTTCGCACGCGCTTGTGCGGCACTGCGCACGGAAGACCGCGATCTCGGAGCCGGCTGTCTCAACCGCTTCGCCGTGGAGGTACTCACGGTCGCGGTTGAAACGCTGTG
>PUOW01000264.1 GCA_003552185.1 Spirochaetaceae bacterium | reverse complement strand
TCGCGATGCTGCTCGAGCAATCGCTCCCACAGCAGCAGAGCCCCCGAGCTCTCGCCGAGTCGGTACGAGGCGTCGCCGCCCCAGTACAACGCCGCTCCCACCAGGCGCCCGTCCGGGAAGCTGTTGCGATACTCGGCGAATGCGTTTCGTGCGTCGTCGTAGCGCCCGTCGGCGAGCAACAGCTCGCCGCGAGTGTAGAGGGCTTGCTCGGCGAGAGGGCTGTCCGGGAAGCGCTCATAGACCTCGCGGTACGCCGCTACCGCATCATCGACGCGCTCCAGCGCCGCAAGTTGCCCCGCGTACTCAAAGCGCGCATCATCGGCATAGTCCGAGTCGGGGTAATCGAGATACAGATTACGGAACTGCACCGCGGCCTCTTCATGGCTGCCGCGCGCCGAGAGCGATTGCCCGAGCACAAATGCCGCCTCTATGCGAAGCTCTCGCGGAGCCCGCAGCGCCGCGACACGAGACAAGTGATCCTCGGCCGCGTCGTACTCCCCTTGCTGGAATGAGCTCCACCCGGCGAGGTACGCCGCCCGCGCCGCGAAATCGTGTTCCGAATCGTACGCGAGCAGTTCGTCGAACAACCCAACGGCTCGGTCGTACTCGGCCTGCTGATACGCCGACCATCCACGATAATAGAGCACGTAGGGATAGAGCTCACGATGCTGCTTGTACTCCTCGGGGGTTTCGGGCAGTCGCCCGAGCACCTCAAACGCCTCGCGGTAGTTCCGGCGGGAGACGAGCGCAATTCCCTTGAGATAGTTGAACTCGATCGCGGTGCCCGCGTTGTAATCGGGCTGCACCGGTTGCGAGTACTCAGGGTTTGCTTCCGCAAACTCACGAGACTCGGACACGAGTTGCTCGGTTCTTCCGGTACGAAACAGCAGTTTGTGATACTCCAGTCGTGATGCGACGTCGTCGCTGCGCATCGGCAGGTAATCTCGAAAGGTTGCTACCGCATCTTCGAGCTCGCCGAGGTCGCGCTCAACCGAGGCTCGCAGGCGCAGCAACTCCGGCATAAACTCACCGGCCCGTGCAGCGCCGAGCGTACGCGCAATGGTGTTGCGCGCCGCCGCGAGATCGCCGAGCCGATACTCCGCAAACGCGAGTTGATACGCCGCTTTGCCGAAATGCTCCGAGTCCGGAAATCGCGAAACCACCTCACCAAAACGTTCGGCCGCGGCTTCCCAGTTTTCCTGCGAAAGCCGCACCGCACCGAGCCGTAGCAACACTCGGGCGTGCTCATCGGGCTCGTCTTCCTCGGCCAGGTACAGCTCCAAGATCTCCGCCGCACGCGCCGCCTCGCCTCGTCGTTCGCGCAGGTGCGAGAGATACAACGGCACGAGCCCGGTTATCGGTTGCGCACCGCGCAGATCCCAGACACGACGCAGATATAGCTCGGCGATCTCGTACTCTTCGCGTTCGTACGCATCGATCCCGACCTGCAACCAGAAATCCGAGAGCAACTCGGGCCTGCCGGCCAGCCGCTGCTCGGCTTCCAGCAGCACCGCGTCGACCCGGTCGCGCTCGCCGGTTTGCTGCGCTCGTTCGAAGCGACGCTGTAGCGCAACCCGCGCGATCTCGGGGGCAGCATCCGAGAGGGCGTCGTACAGCTCAAAGGCTTCCTCGCTTCGGCCTTCCGCGTGCAGCGCCTCCGCCCGATACAGTTTCACGTTCTCGCGCCACGGCATCTCGATCTCGTCGAGGTTGCGCCCCTCGGTGAAACGCAAAATCAACTCGGTGTCGTCGTTTTCTATGTACAGCGAGGTAAGAAGCGCAGCGGCATACGACTGTTCACCGGTGTCGGCGATAGCGCCGTTCTCGGAGAACAGCGTCTCGAGCGTTGCGCGCGCGAGCATCGGACGGTCGGACCCGATCTCGGCCAGCGCCCGGTACAGCAGTGCCTGATTACGTAGCGGAGACTCGGGGCGGTCGTCGAGGAAACTGTCGAGATCGGCGATCGCGGCGGAGTAGTCCTGCAGCTGATAGCGTGCAAGCCCTTTCCAGAACGGCACCTCCGCGAGATACTGCGTTGAGCGAAACCGCGACTCTACCCGTCGAAAAATGCGCACCGCTTCCTGATGGCGTCCAAGACGATACATCACCACCCCGCGCCGAAACTGGGCGTCGGGGACCGTAGGTGAGCTCGGGTACTGCCTGATCAAGGCATCGTATCGATTGAGCGCAAGCTCCCACTCCTGGGCTCGAAAGCGTGCTTCGGCTTCTTGGAAGATGCCGCGATCGGCCGCTTGCGCCGGCCACACACCTGTCCCGATAAGGAGTGTGGCGAAGAGCAACAAAATTTTCATACGGTTAGAGAATACCTCAGGGTTTGCGGTTATTCAATTATCGGCGTAGTCGGTGTTGTGGGGGCATCATCGTGCTTCGACCACCGGCGGATCGAACCGCTCATCGGCCTCGGCACGCACAAGGTGAATATGGTCGCCGGTGTAGCGGCGTCGCAGCGACGCCATGCTCGACTCCACATTACGCTCCATAACCGCGACCTCGAAACGGCCCTCCTCGGTGAAGTACGGAAACAACACAACCACGTGCACGTGCTGACGCAAGATCGGCGCCTCGCCGAACTCCCGGTTCACCGAACCGATATAGAACCGCCCGGGTTCACGAACCGCGAGCAAGTACAGAACGCGCTCGAGCTCCGAGACCGCGTAGCCCACATTCTCGGTGTAGCGCGAGTAGCGCACCGAACGAACATCGGCGTCGGTGGGTTGCCAATCGCGAAACGGATTATGCAGACGCTTGAGTTCAATCGCGAGATTACGAGACCAGTCTAGCCCGAAGTAAGGGTCACGGTCATGCTCGCGCGAGAGGCTGAAGCGGTGGCCGCGCTGGTCAAGATGTTTGGTCTTCAGCGGCTCGATCTCCAGATACCGTCCCGTGTGAGGCTCATGGATACCGTCTACCACCCATTTCGCAAACCCCGAGCAGTTAAAACCGGGCTTCTGATCCTGGAGAACCAACGACTCAATGAAGACGAGATTACCTTCGGCGTCCATCGCCCCGTCCTCGGCGTCGGGAAGATCCTCGATAACGTCGCGAATGCGATTCACCATGGTTTCGACACGCCGATACGCCTCTCGGTTTCGTCGGTCGAGGTCGGGGAACAGCTCGGTCCAGGCCACGCTGCGTCGCGTACTCTCCATAACCCGGGCAAACGGTTCGGTGAGCGCTCGTTCGAAGCGCATGTTGACCGGCACTCCGCGGTGCACACGAGTATCGGCGAGGTAGAGGTCGAGCTGCGTCATCCCGCCGTCGGTGGGAAACAGCCGCACGAAGTAATCGGGGTGATCCAGCAGGAATACCTTGATTTGATCGATCTCGCCGGACTCGAGATCGCGGCGCACCACGTAGGTGCCGGCGCTGTCGATCTCGAACGACTCGCCGCCGCGGTGGGCAAAAACGTAGTATAAGGAGCTGCGCCACTCCTCGACCCAAAACCGCACCGGCGTCGGTTGGCGGCGGTTTTCGATGACCCGCGTGCGGGCGTTACGCACCTGCGAATACTCCGCGTGAAATAGATCGGCGACCTCGCGTCGAGCCCCCGAGTTGTCCGGCACGCGACGCGACGCCCAGTGCGAGAACTCCGCCGCGTTCAGCAGCTGCGCCGGTAGCAGCACGCAGGCGAGTAACGCCACGACGGCCGAAAGGCCGCGCCGGCGCGCGACCGAAGGCCGGCCGAGCCGTGGCTCTCGGCGTGAATTCCGACGCTGTTCGCTACCCATCGCTTTCTCCGTCCTTAGTAACGCCCGTTGCGCAGGGCCGTGCGGAGCCGCGCGGTCTCGGCTTCCTGCGCGAACATCGGCGGAACCTCGTAGGCTCCGCTCTCGTTGCCGGTGCCGGCGGTGCCGCCCGCGTCGCCCGCGGCGCCGGCGGCGGCGCCGTCCACGGAGCCGGCCCCCGCGAGCGGCGCGCCGATTAGCTCAGCGTCGTACCGTGACAGCGCCTGCGCAGCGCTTGAGAGCTCCTCGATGCGCGTCAACGGCGCGTAGCTGGCTCGCCGGTCGCATTCTACCGCGCGGCTTCGAGGGTGATCCTGCAACACTCGGCTCAGTCGCATCTTCAAACGTATCCCAACCCGAGCGTCGCTATCAGGATTATCGGTTTCTTGGTCGCGCAACCCAAGCGAAGCCACCGGAATCTCGACTCGATCGAGAGGCAAAGCCGGAAAACGTCCTCGGATTTCATTGAGCTCCAACACCGCGGCGCCGGCGGCGCGAAAGCGGCGACCCTGCTGAGCCACCACCTCGAACGTGAACGCGCTGCTTCCCGAGAGATGCAGTCCGAGCATCGTGCCGGCAGGGACGGTCGCTACCGGGTTGTCGAGCGGGGCAAGCATCACTCGTTCTAGGCCCCTCGCGGCACAGAAGCGCGTGAACGCCGGCGAGGAAAGGATGCGAAACGAGCCTGCAAGACCGGACCAGTAGCTCACGATTGTACCGTCGGGCTTCGCTACCACCGTGCCGTCGCGATAGAGCAGCGGAAAGGACGGTTGTGGAACCAGCACCACATCGCCTTTGCGAAAACCGAACCGTTGCTTCGCCTTGATGTACGCGCGAACGGCGCCCAACCGCTCGGTCGGAACCGCGATTGCCCAGACGATGCGCCGCCCGCAGGCGTAGCTCGCGGCGCGAATCCTTTCGGCGGTGAGCTCGAGCATCGAGATGCGACGCCGCACCGTGAGCGGTGCGAGCGGCGGATACCCGGCCTCGGGGGTGGGCTGAACGTTGGACAACGGAGAGAACACCAACACCCGCCCCTCCCCCAAGGCTTCCAACCCGCGGTCGGCGAAGGTGCGCAGCGCCTCGTCGTCTTCAAGCAGCGAGAGTACCGTGGTGCCGACGCTCGCGGCATGCCCGCGATGCTCCCCAGCAGCACTGCCCCTCAGCTTGTTGTTGTTGTCGCCGTCCGGATCGTCCGGATCG
>PUOW01000189.1 GCA_003552185.1 Spirochaetaceae bacterium | reverse complement strand
GGTGGCTCTTGAAGCTGCCGGCCGGCTCGAAGGTTGAACGCGATGGAGTACCTGGAAAACCTGTTCTTGCTCGGCGGCATCATCTTGATGGCGTTCTTTCTCGTTGGGCATATCTCGCAAAGGCTGCGTGTCCCGTCGTTGCTCATGTACACTGTGCTCGGCGTGGCGCTCGCCTGGATGGTGACCGAGACGGCTCAGACCGCACTCGACCAGGTGGCCGACCTTGGAATCGTGCTGCTGTTCTTTCTACTGGGCTTGCAGTTTCCCCTGAACCGACTCGTGAGCATCTCGCGCAAGATCTGGACGGTGGGCTTCCTCGATATCGCGCTAAGCTTTGGGGTCACTGCGCTTCTCGCGTATCTGTTCGGTTTCGAGTTACTGCCCGCACTTATCGTGGGTGGGGTTGCGTACGCCAGTAGTTCTTCGATCACGGTGAGAATGCTCGAGGAAACCGGACGAACCGGCACGCCGGAGGGCGAGTTCAAACTCGCGCTGCTCATTTTCGAAGACATTGCCGCTCCGGTAATGGTATCGGTGCTTTTGGGACTTAGCCTGGAAGGAACGGTTACACTCGCCGCGCTGGGCTCGCTGTTTGCCAAAGTGGTGTTGATGACCGGTCTCACCTTGCTGATCGCGTTGTTCGGTTTTCGAAGGCTGGAGCTGTTTGTGAAGCGCTACGCCTCGCGCGATTTCATGCCGCTTCTGACCGCCGCTATCGCGTTCATCTGGGCGGGGTTCGCAGTCTATCTCGGCCTCTCGAAGCTCCTCGGTGCGTTTCTTGCAGGGGTCATGCTGGCCGAGACCGGTGCCTCGCGCGACCTGGGACGCACAATGGTTCACCTCAAGGAATTGACGCTGCCGTTCTTTTTCTTCACCTTCGGCTCCTCGCTCACGTTTGGTGCTACGATCCTTGCCCCGGTCTTGCTGATATTGCTGATCCTTTGGGGGGTTATCGCTAAAGTGATCGTGGGACTGTGGGGCGGTCGGAGTTACGGGCTGTCGTTTGAGGGGGCGCTGCGCGCAGCGTTTTCGCTCGTACAACGCGGCGAGTTCTCGGTGGTTATCGCGGCCATGGCCGAGACCGCGCTGCGCGTGTTCAGTGGCATCTATATTCTCGTTACCGCTACCTTAGGCGTAGTGCTGTTTCGAAATGCGCCGCGCATCGCGGATGCCATCTCGCGAGTTCTCGCGAGAAGACGACACGCGCGGTCGGCTAAATAGTCATGAGAGGGACAATCTAGATGCAGATCGTAATCGTCGGCGGTGGCCAAACCGGCGCGGAGCTCGCGCTCAGGCTTACCGCCAAACGTCAGAGTGTCGTGATGATCGAGAAAAACGCGCAGCGAGCCGCCGAGCTACAGGAGCAGACCGGCGTCTTGGTGATCAGTGGAGACGGAGCAAACGCCCAAACGCTCGAGAAAGCGAAGATCCGCTCCGCAGGCCTGCTGATTGCGGTAACCGATATCAACGAAGTAAACATCATCGCTTGTATGATCGGGAAAAACAAGAATGTTCCTAAGACCGTGGCGCGCATACGGTCGCTTGAAGACAGCGCTAACACAGAGTCACGCGGGCTTTCGCTCGAACAGATGGGGATCGATGTCGTGATCAATCCCGAGCGGGCCGTCGCACACGAGATTCTCAAAATGATCCTTTTCCCCGATGCCGAGGAGGTTGAGTACTTCGCCGGCAACAAGGTTGTGATGGTACGCGTACCGGTCGCGGGAAGTTCTGAGATCAGCAACCAAACGCTCAAGGCCCTGCGTCTTGAGAAAGGCTCAATCGTAATGGGGATTAAGCGCCCCACCGGCGAGTTCGTGATACCGGGTGGAAACGATAGAGTGCAAACGGGCGACAAGGTGTACGTCATCGGCAACGTTCAGGCGATACGCGGCGCATCGTGGTTACTGCCGAACGAGCCGACCCAGATCCGCCGCGTCCTTATCCTCGGAGGAGGCGTGATCGGGCGCTACCTGGCCTCGCTTGTGGAGTCCAACCGCGAGCAGCCGTTTCGCACAAAGATCATAGAAAAAGACCCTGAAGCCGGCGAAGAACTCAACCGTGCATTGAGCAAGACTATTGTCCTACCCGGAGACGCCTCGGATCGCTCATACTTCAACGCCGAAGAGTTTGCCGATGCGGATGCGGTGGTTGCGGTAACCGGTGACGACCGAACCAACATCGTAGCATCGGTGATGGCGGAACGAACCGGAGCCAAGAAGATAATCGCGAAGGTGAACGACATGGCCTACGCACCGGTATACTCCGCCTCCGCCGTAGACAGTGCCGTGAATCCACACCTCATCACCGCCTCGCAGATCCTCCGCCTCACTCGCAGCGAAGAGCTGGTGTCGCTCTCGCTGCTCAAGAACGAAGACGCCGAGGCGATGGAGCTCGTGCTTCCGCCGTCGGCCAAAGTTGTGGGCAAGAAGCTGGCCGAAGCCGGGCTGCCGAAAGGCGTTCTTATCGGCATGATCGTGCGCGACGGCAAGACCACGATTCCTCACGGCGACTCGGTACTGCAGGCCGGCGATCATCTCATTGTGTTCGCGCTGCCGAAACTCAGTGGGCGCCTCGACCGCATCTTTGGAACCGCAACATAGCGCCGAGTTCACCCACCGCCGGCGCGGGTTTGGTTCACTCGTAGAGTTCGCAGCCGGTTGAGCGCCGCCGCCAGCTCGAGGGGGCGAAAGCGCGCGAGGTCGGCGGGGCGGCGGTCGCTCAGCACGTCGAGCCCGCCTTCCTCGACCGCGAGCTCCACCGCGTGCAGGATCTCGGCAACCGTTCGCTCTCCGTCCATAATGGAACGCGCGTATAGCAGCGCATCCGCGAGCGCGCGGGTTTGACTTGAGTCCACGATCTGTTCAACCGCCTGCAGATCGATACTGTGTCGGCCAAACGCGATCTCCGATACGCCGTAGGACTTTGTTTTGGCGTCGTGCCGGCCCTTGCTCGGGTCGAGGCTTTTTGGAAGCGGCGAGCGAGCGGTGCGACGGCCGAACTCACGGCCTCCTTCCGAACGGCGTTCGGTGCGAATGCGATCGGCTATGACGCGCGCCTCGTCGGTGACTCGCCGAGGCCGGTACTCCTCCATCGCGATTACTTCATCGGCCACATCGAAGTAATCTCCGCTGCCTCCCAACACCAGCACCGTAGAAACACCGAGTTCGTCGAAGAGCTGCCGCACCTTGTCGACGAACGGGGTAATCGGCTCCTGCTTCGCCGCGATCAGTTCTTGCATGCGATGGTCGCGAATCATGAAGTTGGTCGCGGAGGTGTCTTCGTCTATCAGCAGCGTGCCGGCCCCGGCCTCGAGCGCTTCGATGATGTTCGCCGCCTGCGAGGTGCTTCCGCTTGCGTCCTGTGAGCGGAATGCGTCGGTGTCGCCGCCGCGGGGCAGGTTGGCGATGAACGGAGTGATGCAGGTACGCTCTACCGATCTGCCGTCTTCGGCGCGGATTTTGTACGCGCCGGCCGTGGTTATCACGAGCTCGCGCCCGTCGCCGGGAACGTGGTTGTAGACGCCGCGCTCGAGCGCTCGCAGTAGGGTAGACTTGCCGTGGTAGCCCCCGCCGACGATTAGCGTCACACCGCGTCGAAGCTCCATACCGGTAACGATCCCGCGATTTGGAAGCGTCACCGTGACGCGTAGCTCCGGCGGCGACTCAAACGGCAGCGCGTCGGCGGCTTCCATCGGTCGGTCGTCGGCTCCGCTCAGCCGCGGCAGCAGTGCGCCGTCCGCCACAAACGCCACCGCCCCACGCTCCGCAAGTAACGCCCGCAGATGCTCGGCGTCCTCCACGGTCTCGATCTGCCGCCGAAGCTCATCGGGGTTCAGGTTCTCGAACAAGAGAGCGCGCTCCACGAGACGCGGAATTTCCTCAAGCAGCATCGCGAGCGCTTCGCGTCCGGCGACGCGGCGACCGAACGCCGGCAGGCCGGCAAAGAAGCGGAGCTCGATACGGTTGGGGTGAATGCGGGCGGCGCTGCGCTCGATCACCTCCTGGTGTGGGGTGTCGATCTCAATCCGGCCGCCCTTGCCGGAGCCTCGGTTTCCCTTTACGGTCGCTCGAACCGCGCGAGCGAAAGACCGGATGAGATAGTCGGCGAGCGCCACTCTGCGAGTCTTGGAGGACCGCGCCCAGTCGGGCAGTTGGCTCACCTCATGCGCGAGCTCTACCCGAAGCCGGCTCGGCGTCGCGAACGGGTCGCCCTGAACGTGGTCGACCGCGAGTGTGAAGTTCTCGAATCGATAACTCCCCCGGAGGTCTTTATAGGCCTTGTAGCCACGGCCGTCTATTGCCTCGAGCGTGTTCTTCAAATCGTGGTGTGTGCGCATGGCGGTAGTGTGCCGGCCGACCCCCGTTCAGAGCAATGGGGTGGGGCGGCGGTTTTGTGGGCCTGCGGTTTGCGGCGTGCAGGGGTTCCGCGTATACTGCGGCAATGGAACAACACGATAACGACGCTCGCCCAATTCCAAACCCCTACGCCGGGTCGGCCACCTACCGCTGTTTCGGATGCTCTCCCGACAATGCGATAGGGTTGCAGCTCACCTTTGCGCTCCAAGGGGAGCGGGTTATCGCGGAGTGGACACCGCGAACCGACCTCGAGGGCTATCCGGGTGTGGTGCACGGCGGTATTCAGGCCACGCTCGCAGACGAAACGGCTGCGTGGTTAATCCACGCCGTACTGGGAACCTCCGGTGTCACCCGCGAGCTCAGCGTGCGATATCACCAACCGGCGCAGACCGAAGACGCCCCGTTTGTAATCAAGGCCGACAAGACAGCGCAGGACGGCCGCAACGTCACGATCGAGGTGCAGATCGAAGGCGCGGGCGGCACGCTTTTCACAACCGCTCGGTGCGTCTACGTAGTGTTCAGCGAGGAGGTCGCGCGTAAGCGTCTCGGATTTCCCGGCGCCGCGGCTTTCAAACCGACCGAGTAGCTGCAGG
>PUOW01000177.1 GCA_003552185.1 Spirochaetaceae bacterium | reverse complement strand
GATCCGGCAGGATGCGGCGAAAGGCTTCTACTTGTCATGTCACCTACTCTCCCCTCGGGACCGCGGGGGCGGGCTTAAGCTCCACCGAAGCGCCGTGCGGGGGCGCGTCGACCGCCGGCGCGCCATGCGCGCGCCCGCCGTCCGGCGGCGTGCTATCAGCCGGCGTGCGAACCGCCGGTGTGCGAACCGCCGGCGTGAGCTGTGCGGTCTCCATGATCTCGTCGCGCTGCATGATCTCCTCAGGACTGCCCTCGGCGATTACGCGCCCACCCGCCATTACAGCCCAGCGCTCGGCGTGTTCGGCCGCGAACGCCAGATCGTGCGTGATCAACACCACGGTTTGTTGCCGTGCGGTCAAGGTGGAGAGCATGCCGCCGAGCGCGCGGCGAAACTGAAGGTCTTGTCCGGCGGTAGGTTCATCGAGCACCAGAAGCTCAGGCCGAGAGGCGAGCGCCGCCGCGAACCCCACCCGCTTCTTCTCGCCGGTACTCAGGGTAAACGGAGCACGGTCGGCAAGGTGCTCGAGCTCAAAGAGCTGCATCAGTTCGCGTATGTAGGTGGGGTCGTGGCGCCGCAACGCCTTCGGACCAACCGCAATCTCTTCAGCCACGGTGAAGCGAAAGAACTGGTTATCGGGTATCTGAAACGCAAGCCCCAGATGAGCGGCCAAGACCGAAGGACGAGTGCGGCGCACATCGAGACCGGCGAGATACACCTCTCCGCCGTCGGGCTTCACCAAGCCGAGCAACTGGCGCGCCGTTGTGGTTTTTCCCGATCCGTTGGCGCCCACGATAGCGAGGCACTCGCCGCGGTAGATCTTGAGGTCGAGTCCGCGCAGAACCGGCCTGCCGCCGAGCTGCGTCTGCACCGAACTCAGCCGCGCCGTCTCCACGCGCTCGCCCGCGGAATCGTCGCTCGCCCGGCCGGGCGTGCGCTTCGTCGCCTGGTCGGTCGCCTCGCCGGTCGTCTCGCCGGTCGCCTGACCGGCCGCCCGCTTCGTCGCCTCGCCGGACGCCCGCCTCTTCGCCTTGCCGGCCACCTCGCCCGCTGCGCGTGCGGGCGGCGCGAGCCCAATTCCGAACGGCTCGAGGTCATGCTGCAACACCTCCGCGCGCGGGCCTTCCAGCACCGCGGTTCCGCGGTGAAGCACCAGAATGCGGTCCGTGTCCAGCGCCGCGAGTTCAACCCTGTGCTCGCTGAGCACCACCGCGGCTCCCGCGGCCTGAACGCGATGCAAGGCCTCGGCAACGCGCGAGACGCCGAGCGGGTCGAGATTGGCGTAGGGTTCGTCGAGCACCAGAAGCTCGGGGCGAGCCGCCAGCATCACAGCGATCAAGACAAGTTGCTGCTCCCCGCCGGAGAGCGAGTGCGGATCACGATCAAGCAGATCGACCACCCCCACCGTCTCGGCCGCGCTGTGCGCGCGCCGCTCGATCTCGGCGGCGGGCATCCCCAGGCTCTCGCCGCTGTATGCGAGCTCATCGTACACCGTGCCGCAGAAGAACTGCGCCGACGGCTGCTGGAGGACCAACCCTACCGTCCCAAACAGCTCGGCAACCGAGTGTTCGCGCGTGTCGAGCCCGTTGATCTTAACACTGCCGTACATCTCGCCGGCATAGAACTGTGGGACAAGGCCGTTTAGGGCGCGGCACAGCGTAGACTTGCCCGATCCACTTCCTCCGCAGACCAACATTCGTTCGCCCGCCGCGAGTTCAAAACTGACCCCGCGCAGAGCCGCGGGCGCCTCTCGTGCCGCTGCGCCCTCGCCTGTCTGTGAGTATCGGAACGTGAGGTCACGAACCAGTATCATCGCACGCTCCCCCGAGCGCAGTACTCGTTACCGGGCACCGCCGATTACCCCGGCGCGTCGCAGGACTTTCAAGGCCGCTACGCCCAGCACCGCCCCGAGTATTGAGCTTCCCAGAAACGACGGCACAAACGCCAGCAACGGTTCGGGACTATCCATGAAAACCGGCGCCACCAGCGCGGCTCCCAACAATGCTCCGACAATCCCGGATCCGAACACCTCGGCCGCAGCGGCGCCGTAGAGGTGTTTCGTGAACCGATAGGTGAGCCCCGCGGTCAGCGCGCCTACCATTCCTCCCGGGAATGCCAGCAAGGTTCCTACACCCAGTGCGTTTCTTATCAACCCTATTACGAACGCTACACCGGTTGCCCACACCGGCCCGAGCAGCACCGCTCCTACCACGTTCACAAAGTGCTGCGTAGGGTTAACGCGGGCGACGCCGAGCGGAATAGACGTAAACGGCGCGAGCGCTACCCCGAGCGCAATCAAGATCACCGCCTGTGCCGTTCGCCGCGTCGACGACTCGGTACTCTGTATCTCATTCTGTATCTGTTGCATTCTCTTATCCTCCGTGCAGATGTCCTCTCTGCATCGGAGCGCCTCATCCGGACGCCCGATGGGCCGCCTCGAAAAACGCGAGCTCGCACTCCATGGCGTATCGATACGCATCGGCCGCGGCCTCGCGGTTCAGCACGTAGCGGTCGACCAGGCTCTCGAGCCGCGCAGCCAATGCCTGAAACTCGACGTCGGCATACGTCGCTATCCAGTCGCCGTACCGGTGGTCGGGCACCTCGCCCGCCTCCTCTTTGAGCGCCTTGCCCAGGTACGCGTACAGCCGCATGCAGGGTGCCATCGCCGCCGCGGTTGTGCCGCTGTCGCTCCCCCAGGCGGTGGCAAGCAAGAAGTCGGTGTAGCGACGGGTAGACGCCGCCGGTTGCAGATCGTGGTGCGAAACCCCTTGCCGCTCTGCGTAGCCCGCGTGCAGCTCGAGCTCCTCGAGCACACCGCCGGCCAGCTCGTAAAACTCCCGGTAGCCTTCCCAATCGGGGCACCGCACCGCCGCGAGCAGATACGCACGCGCAAAACTCTGTAGGTATAGCGCATCCTGCCCCACATAAAACCGAAACGATTCCTCGGCAAGCTCGCCGCTGAGAATACCGCGCACAAACGGATGCTGCAGGCACTGCTGCACCACCTCCTGTTCGCGCTCCCAAAGACCGCGAGCGGTCGATTCGTTACCCGTAGCCATACGCATCGTCCTCCTCCTCGATTAGCTACTCGCCTCGGCTACTGTTTGGGCCGGCCACCCACTCGAGCCGAAGCATCGCCGCAAATTCCTCAGGCTGCAGAAGCGCAAGCTGATCCAGCAGCTCGGTCTTGAACCGTAGAGGCCCGAGCGCTATCTCCGGTGCGCGATCTTCCTGAGCCCGCGTCGCCGGAGTTGCGTGATCGCCCGCGCATTCGGCGGCGCGTCCGGCCGCGCGTTCGGCCGCGCGTTCGGCGGCAACGCCCATGATGCCGAGCCCCCAACACGCCGCCGCGAACGGGTCGCTTTCAGTCGCCGCGAACGCCGCGATAAGCGCCGAGACTACGCAACCGGTTCCTACCACCTGCGAAAGCAACGCAGAACCATTCCTCACCAACACGGTGCGGGGCAGTTCGCCGGCGCCGTCGGCTACGACGTCGACCGGGCCGGTTACCGCCACGACGCACCCGAGCTGTGCGGCCGCCGCCTGCGCAAGCTCAATACGGAACTGCAGCTGTTGCGTGGCCGATTCACCGGCGTCCTCAACACCCAGGATCTCGGCCCGGCGGCCGATCAGCGCGGCAATCTCGGCCGCGTTTCCGCGTACCACCGCCGGCCCGCCGTCGAGAGCGAGCCTGCGGTTGAGCTCAATACGGAAACCGGTTGCGCCGCACCCCACCGGGTCGAGCACCATCGGAACGCCGGCCCGGGCTGCCGATTCCGCGGCGCGACGCATTGCCCGCACACGCGGCTTCACCGGCGTGCCGGTGTTCACCAACAACGCGCGCGCCTGTCGCACCATCTCGTCCACCTCTTCCTCGGCCTCCGACATCACCGGCAGCGCACCAAGCAGCCGAGTCGCGTTTGCAGTATCGTTCATAACCACGTAGTTCGTGATGATCTGAACCAACGGCCGCCGGCTGCGCAGCGTCTGCAGCGCCGCCGCCGCGCGCTTCGGGTGCGGCTCCGGCGGTTCGGCGCGGCGTTCGGCCGAGCGGCGAGCTTCGTACGCCGCGCGCACGAGCGACGATAGCTCGCGTGCCGCCGTCTCGGGGTTGTCGGCGCGCGACACCGCCGAGATCACCGCCACCGCCGAGGCGCCGGCCTCCACCGCATCGGCTGCGTTGTCGGGGCCGATCGCGCCGATCGCCACGATCGGCACGGCTACCTCGTCGGCCACTGCTCGCAGCCCTTGTACGCCGATCGGCGGCGTCTCCTTGCTCTTGCTGATGCTGCCGAACACATGCCCCACTCCCAGGTAATCTGCGCCGTCGGAAACCGCGCGGCGAGCGCGTTCGGGGGTATCGGCCGAGACGCCGAGAATGCGCTCGCGACCGAGCAGCCGGCGGGCGTCGCGCGCCGGTATGTCGTCCTGGCCGATATGAACGCCGTCTGCACCGACCGCAAGCGCAAGGTCGATGCGGTCGTTCACGATGAACGCGGCGGCGCTGCGGGCGGTGAGAACTCGTAGGCGAAGCGCAAGGCGGTATAGGTCGTTCGCGCTTCGGAGCTTATCGCGAAGCTGCACGCAGCGAACCCCTCCACGCAACGCCTGCTCTACCGCGCTCAAGGTTTCGTCATCGCTTCGGCTCTCGTCGGTGATCAGATATACGCCGCCCAACAGCTGCTGCGTCATGAGGCCTTCGTGTCTCTGCATTGTGGTTCTCCAGGAGAATAAGATGTAGTTGGCAGTGGTGATAGCAAGGCGGCCGATACAAGCCGCGCCTGCGTGCGAATCTGCAGTGCGCCGGCCGGCCGAGCGGCCGCCGGACACAAAAAAACCGCCCTATGGGCGGCGAAGTACGTAACATGGCTCTGCATTATTACTCCGTTCCCTTCGCCGGTATTACCCAGATCAGGTTCGTAGGGTCGAAGGCCGGACTAACCTTCCTCTCAGCACGATCTCGCCG
>PUOW01000378.1 GCA_003552185.1 Spirochaetaceae bacterium | reverse complement strand
CATCGAGCCGGTTTAGAAACTCGGGCTTGAAGGTTGCGTGCAGCAGCGCATCGATCTGGTCACGAATCTCGCTCAACTCGGCCGCCTGCAGGATGAGATCGCTCCCGATATTGCTCGTGAGAATTATGATGGTGTTCCTGAAATCCACCACGCGCCCTTGCCCGTCGGTGAGGCGGCCTTCGTCGAGCAGCTGCAGGAGCACGTTGAATACATCGGGGTGCGCCTTCTCGATCTCGTCGAAGAGAATGACCGAGTACGGTCTGCGGCGCACCACCTCGGTAAGCTGACCGCCCTGGTCGTAGCCCACGTAGCCCGGGGGCGCCCCAATGAGCCGCGAGACGCTGTGCTTCTCCATGTACTCGCTCATGTCGATGCGCGTAAGCGCCTTCTCGTCGTCGAACAGAAACTCCGCGAGCGTCTTTGCGGTCTCGGTCTTCCCGACCCCGGTAGGCCCAATGAAGAGAAACGTGCCGGTCGGCCGGTTGATGTCGGAGATCCCGCTCTTGTTGCGCCGAATCGCGTCCGAGACCGCCTGAATTGCGCGACCTTGTCCGATCACGCGACGGCCGAGAATGGTCTCGAGGTCGAGCAGCTTCTCCATCTCGGAGGCCATCATCTTTGAGACCGGGATGCCGGTCCAGGACGACACAACCTCGGCGATATCCTCGTCCGAGACCTCCTCGCGCAACAGCGCCTGATCGCCCTGCATATCCTCGATCTCTTTGCTCTTGGCCTCGAGCTCGCGACGCGTCTCGGGAATGAGCCCGTGTTTGATCTCGGAGGCGCGCTCGAGGTTGCCCTCGCGCTCCATCTGCGCCTCTTCGCGGCTGTAGTTCTCCAGCCGCTGCTTGAGCTCGCGGATCTCGTCGATGACCTTTTTCTCGTTTTGCCACTGCAGTTTCATCGCGTCGTGCTTTTGTTGCAGTTGCTCGAGCTCGCGGTTGAGGCTCTCGAGCCGTTCCACCGAGGCGGCGTCGCTTTCTTTGGAAAGCGCCTGCTTCTCCATGTTGAGTTGCAGGATGCGACGGTCGAGCTGGTCGAGCTCGGTGGGCTGACTCTCGATCTCCATCTTGAGTCGGCTCGCGGCCTCGTCGACGAGGTCTATCGCTTTATCCGGCAGAAAGCGCGAGGTGATGTAGCGATCCGAGAGCATCGCCGCCGCGATCAGCGCCTCGTCGCGGATCCGCACACCATGGTGCACCTCGTAGCGCTCTTGTAGACCGCGCAGAATCGCGATCGTGTTCTCGACCGAGGGTTCGCCGGTGAACACCGTCTGGAAGCGACGCTCAAACGCCGCGTCGGTTTCGATGTGCTTGCGGTACTCATCGAGCGTAGTGGCGCCGATGGTGCGAAGCTCGCCGCGCGCAAGCGCGGGCTTCAAGAGGTTGGAGGCGTCTACCGCGCCCTCGGCCGCGCCGGCTCCCACCACGGTGTGCAGCTCGTCGATAAAGAGAATGATCTGAGCATCGGACTCGGTGATCTCCTTGATCACCGCCTTGAGGCGCTCCTCGAACTCGCCGCGAAACTTGGTGCCGGCCACCAGCGCACCGAGGTCCAGCTGCAGAAGCCGCTTATCCTTGAGCGACTCAGGCACGTCGCCCTCCACGATGCGACGCGCGAGCCCCTCGGCGATCGCGGTTTTGCCCACGCCGGGGTCTCCGATCAAGACCGGGTTGTTCTTGGTGCGGCGCGAGAGTACCTGCATCACGCGCCGAATCTCTTCGTCGCGGCCTATCACCGGGTCGAGCTTCTCGCGCCGTGCAAGGCCGGTTAGATCGATGCAGTACTTGTCGAGCGCTTGGTAGCGATTCTCGGGGTTCTGGTCGGTGACCCGTTGGTTCCCTCGGATGGTTTTGAGCGAAGAGAGAATGCCGTCGCGCGTAATGCCCTTACGCTTGAGGAGCTCGGGCACCGCGCCCTCTTCCTCGAGCGTTGAAAGCAGAATATGCTCGGTGCTCACGTAGTCGTCGTGCAGGTTCGAGGCCTGCTGCTCGGCCTTCGAGAGGATACGCCCAAGCTTGCCCGAGATCTGCAGCTGCGCGCTGTCGCCGTATACCTTCGGCTTGCTGCCGAGCGCGTTGCGCAGCTCGCCCTCGAGCTCGGCCGGCGAGACGCCGAGGCGCTGCAGCAACGGAGGGATCACGCCGTCGGTCTGCTGCAGCATCGCGACGAGCAGATGCTCGATCTCGAGGTTTGCATGATCGTACTGATGAGCCACCGATGTGGCGCTTTGGAGCGCTTCCTGCGCTTTAACCGTCATACGTCCATAATCCATATAATTCTCCCGCCGGGGAATCGCGCCGAGGCACTTTTACCCCTATGCTATTAGTTTCTATTTACCTAGGTGCTTGGGTATAATATAGTTACGGAACGACAAATCACCAAATTTTCGCCACCGGCGTGGAGAGCACAGATATGGATCAACAGCCGCCGCAACTCGACAACAAAGTCATTATTCTCAACGGGTTCAGCAACGACGAGATCGCGCGCATCATGGCCGCGGTAAAACCGCTGTTCGAGAAACCGCGCGACCTCATCTTCGCCAAGACCACCAAGCACTCGGTCGAGATGAAGCTCAAAGACCTCATCGTCGATATCTCCGAGGACCACGAGTACCTCAAGGCGAACCCGCCGACCAAGGCACAGCGCGAAGCCCACTCCGCGGCCAACTCGAGCGAGACCGGTGAGGCCGGCGAGGCGGGCGACGAGAATGCTTCCAGCCGGGAGTCCGAAAACGGAGGTGGCGCGTGAGCGGCGACTCACCGGGGCTCCGCCCGCGCAACGCGCTTTCCGGCCTGGGGCGCTATACACCGGGGAAGAAGGTTCCGGGGACGGTGAAGCTCTCGTCCAACGAGAACCCGCTGGGCTCTTCACCGCGTGCGCTCGAGGCGGTGCAGGAAGCCCTGGTCGGCCTTTCGCGCTACCCCGACGGCAGCGCCGCCGCGTTACGCGCCGCGCTCGCCGACCGCTTCGGCGTTGCGCTCGATGAGGTGCTGGTCGGCAACGGCTCCGACGAGCTCATGATGCTTGCCGCCGGCGCGTATATCGAACCCGGCTGCAACGCCGTGGTGGGCGCGCACACCTTCTCGCAGTACGAGTTCGTCACGCGCGTGTTCGGCGGTGAGGTTCGTGCGGCCGAGATGCCCGACGGCTGCTTCAACCTCGAGACGATGCGCCAACGCATCGATGCGCACACTCGTCTTCTGTTTCTCTGCAACCCCAACAACCCAACCGGGCGCTACATCGGCGAGCGCGACCTCGTTCAGTTCCTCGAGCGCATTCCGCCTCATGTGCTGGTGGTGTTGGATGAGGCCTACGCCGAGTACGCCGAGGCGCGCGACTTTCCGCGCGGCGTGGAGCTATTGAAGCGCTTTCCGAACCTTTTGGTTCTCAGGACGTACTCAAAAATCTATGGGCTCGCCGGGCTCCGTGTGGGTTACGGCTTCGGGGCTCCCGCGGTAATAGACGCGCTCGCGCGCGTGAAGCAGCCTTTCACGGTCGGCAACCTTGCGCAGGCCGGAGCGCTCGCGGCGCTTGAAGACGACGAGTTCATACAACGTTCGCTCGAAACAAACCGCACCGGCAAGACCGAGCTCTACGATGCGCTGCAGCGGCTTCGCATTGAGTTTCACCCGAGCGAGGCGAACTTCGTCTGTGTGCTGCTCCAAGCCTCCGCCGAGATCGCGGCCGAGGTGATGCAGCGGCACGGTATTACGGTGCGAACGCTCGGTTCGTTCGGCTTGCCGCACGCGCTGCGGATCACGGTGGGCACCGCCGAGCAGAACGCCAAGGTGATAGCAGGGTTAGAGGCGCTCGAGCGCCGCACGGAGTAGCCGTTATGCTGTTTGTCGCGCCGGCGAACATACTCCTCGCGTACGTGCCGCCGATCGCGGCGTTGCTCGCGTTTCGCCGCGCGGCGGCCCTCAACGGCAGCGACCCTCGCATCGTAGCGCATGGGTTTCTCGCGGGTATCCCGGCGGTAATTCCCGCGATCGCGGTGCTCGTGCTCCTCGCCGGGCCGCTCGCGGCCGGCTTGGCGATCCCGGGCGTTTCGGCGACCATAGAGGAGCTCAGCAAGCTCGCGGCGCTTGCGGTTGTGGTGCGCATACACCGCGCGCGGCTAACCGGGCGTGTGGTGGTGCTCGCCGGAGCTGCAACCGGCGCGGGCTTCGCGTTTGTAGAGAACGGGCTCTACCTGATAGACCTTCCGCGCGTGCTGGCGCTGCGGCTCGTGACCGCCGGCGTGTTGCATGTGTCGGTGAGCGCAATCTGCGGCTACGCGATCGCGTTGGTTGCCTACCGCTATGGCCGCATGCTGCGGTGGGTGCTCGCCGCGATTGCGCTGCACGCCGGCTACAACTACCTGATTGACCTCGGCGGCGTGCCCGCGATCTGGGCACCGCTTGTGCCGGTAACCGCCGCGATCATCGCATGGTCGCGCTACAACCACGCCGAGCAGTTTCGCCTCCCCGGCCGCCGCACGCGCGCCTACCCCGACAGTTAACCCCGCCGCCCGGCAGGCCGGCGGGCGCGCTCCGGGCGCCCGCCGACCGACCACCGCCGCCTGCGGCGCGGCGGAGTCCCGCCGGGCGGGCGCTGCCGGTCGAGCGCCGGGGCCGCGGAGCCTACGCCCGCGGAGCCCTCGCCCTACTCTGAGGTCTTGAGGTCGTACTCGAGGTCTACCCCAAATTGCGTTTGGGCGTGTTCAAACACCGTTCCGGCGAGCGGATTCTCCCACACCTCTTCAAACAGGTCTCGTTCGCCGAGAATCTTCTCGCGGTAGCGGCCGGCGGCGTACGGCCGCGCCTTGTTTACCAGATCCATCGTGGCGCGGTCGAGCGCAAAGGGGTTTCGGCCTACCAGGATACCCACGTCTTCCACAACCGGCACGTCGTTCGCGGGCCAACAGTCGCAGTCGGGGGTGATGTTCATCGCGAAGTTGAGATAGAGCGCGTTCTCGCCGAAGTAGTCGTAGGCTGCGTAGGCGTACT
>PUOW01000096.1 GCA_003552185.1 Spirochaetaceae bacterium | reverse complement strand
TGCTGAGACACCGGACCGGCAAGGCGACCGGCGATGTTAAGGTTGTGAAATCGGCACATGTAAAGGACGCGACAAAATAAATAAGACACGGCGGGCGCTTTTCGCACGCGGATTTTGGGACACCGGGGCACGGCCGCGCGGGGCGGACCCCGGCGGTGGGTGCGCGCCGGCGGGGTGGGCAAGCGGGCGGACCCCGGCGGTGGGTGCGCGCCGGCGGGGTGGGCGGGGCGCTCGATTTTTGGGCGCTGTGATGTGCGTGCCGCGAATCTTATTTATTTTGCTTCAACCTCAACATCCCGGGGGGTGGGGATGCTGCGACACCGGACCGGCAAGGCGACCGGCGATGTTAAGGTTGTGAAATCGGCACATGTAAAGGACGCGACAAAATAAATAAGACACGGGGGGCGGTTGTCGCGCGAGGATTTGGGACACCAGGGGAAGGGGCGCGCCGCGGGCACGGGGGAGGGGGTAGCGGAAGACCGCGAGGGGCGCGCAGGGCGGAGCGGGAGCGAGCCCGGTGCGCGCGCCCCGGCGACCGCCGGGCGGGACGCATCCGCGGCGCCGCAGGCGGCGCGGGGCGGCCCGGCCGGAGGGCGCGCGGGCTGGAGCGAGGGGGAGACTTCCCCCTCGCGGAGACGCGGAGGCACCGCCGGGACGGGGGCGCGGGGGTTAGGCGCGCATGCAGAGCACGAGGTCTTTGACGGCCTTGACCTCGTCGAGGCGGCGGAGCGGCATCTCGTGCGGCGCGTTGTGCAGGAGATCGGGGTTCTCGCGGGCCTCGTTGACGATGGTTTCGAGGACCTCGACGAAGGCGTCGAGGGTGCGTTTGTTTTCGCTCTCGGTGGGCTCGATCATGAGCGCCTCTTTGACGATCAGCGGGAAGTAGACCGTGGGGGCGTGCATGCCGTAATCGAGCAGGCGTTTGGCGATATCCATGGTGTGGACGTCGTCGGCGCCGTCGATCTTGCCGCTTGCGACGAACTCGTGCATGCAGCCGCGCTTGAACTTCACCGGCAAGAGCTTCTCGATGCGGCTCTTGAGGTAGTTGGCGTTGAGGACCGCGTTTTCGCCGAGCTCGCGGATGCCGCTGTCGCCGTGCATCAGGATGTAGGTGAAGGCGCGCACGAGCATGCCGAAGTTGCCGTTAAACAGCTTGAGCCGGCCGATGGACTGCGGCGGGTCGGTGAAGTAGTACGGGCCGCCGTCTTGGTCGCACGCGACGATTGGGCCGGGCAGGAACGGCGTGAGGATCTCGGCCGCCGCGACCGGGCCGGCGCCGGGGCCGCCGCCGCCGTGCGGGGTGGAGAAGGTCTTGTGCAGGTTGAAATGCATGACGTCTATTCCGACGTCGCCGGGGCGGAGCGCGCCGAGGAGCGCGTTCATGTTGGCGCCGTCGCCGTAGACCAGCCCGCCGCATTCGTGCACGAGGCGCGTGACCTCCTCGATCTGCTCCTCGAACAGGCCAAGCGTGTTGGGGTTGGTGATCATGAGCGCCGCGAGCGTTTCGTCGCAGCCTTGCTCGAACGCGCTGAGGTCGACGTTGCCGTTTTCGTCGGACGGGATCTCGACCGGCTCGTAGCCGGCCATCGTGACGGTGGCCGGGTTGGTGCCGTGGGCGCTGTCGGGGATCAGGACCTTGCGGCGGTCGGTGTCGCCGCGCGACTCGTGGTAGGCGCGGATCATCATGATGCCGGTGAACTCACCCTGGGCTCCGGCGGCCGGCTGCAGCGCCACGCCGTGGAAGCCCGCGACCGCGGCGAGCTGCTGCTGCAGGCGGTACATTAGCTCGAGGCTGCCCTGCGAGAGGTGCTCGTCCTGCATCGGGTGGTGTCCTACGAAGCCCGGCAGCGCGGCCATCGCTTCGTTCACCTTGGGGTTGTACTTCATGGTGCAGGATCCGAGGGGGTAGAAGTTGGTGTCTATCGCGAAGTTGAGCTGCGAGATCTGCGTGAAGTAGCGCACCACGCCGGGCTCGCTCAGCTCCGGCAGCTTGAGCTCGTCGCGCGCGAGGTCTTCGGGGAAGGCGCTTTCGGGCACGTCGCAGTTGGGCAGGATTGCGGCGCGTCGACCGGGTTCGGACTGTTCGTAGAGTAGTGCGGGTATCGGTTTCTTCATCGCGACGTGACCTCCTTTACTGGGTTACGCTTTCCAGCGCAGTGACGAGCGCGTCGATGTCGTCGCGCGTGTTCATCTCGGTTACCGCCACGAGCAGCTGGTTGCGGCGCGCTTGGAAGTAGCGCCCAAGATCCAACCCCGGCGCGATGCCCTGCTCGGCGAGCTCCGAGACGACCTCGGCCGCCGGTCGCGGGAGATCCACCACAAACTCCTTGAAGAAGCGGTTGCTCTCGGGCACCGAACAGCCTTTGAGCTTGTCTATCTCGGCGGCGGCGTAGTGGCTCTTGTGATAACAGAGCGAGGCCACCTCGCGCAGCCCCGCCGGGCCCATGAGCGCGAGATAGATCGCGGCGCGCAGCGCCATAAGGCCCTGGTTGGTGCAGATGTTACTGGTGGCCTTCTCGCGGCGAATGTGCTGCTCGCGGGTGTTGAGCGTGAGGACGAAGCCGCGATTGCCTTCGGCGTCTACGGTTTGGCCGACGAGGCGGCCGGGCATGCGGCGCACGAGCTTCTTGGTGGTGGCGAAGATTCCGAGGTACGGGCCGCCGAACGAGAGATCTATCCCGAGCGGCTGGCCCTCGCCGGTGACGATATCGGCCCCGTCGGCGCCCGGCGGGCGCGCGAGCCCGAGGTAGATGGGATCGGTGTGCACCACGAGCAACACGCCCTTGGCGTGTAACTCCTCGGCGAGGCCGGCGAGGCTTGTCATGCGGCCGAAAAAGTCGGGGTTCTGCACGATCACGCAGGCGGTGTCGTCGTCGGCCGCGGCGGCGAGCTGCTTGAACTCGGCCTCGCAGGCGGGGTCTTGCGGTGAGCCGCCGGCGGCGTGGAACGCCTCGGAGGCGCGCGTGCCGTGGGCGCCGGCGGCGGTTCCGAGCGCGGCGTGGGAGCCGGTGCCGGCGGGGCGATCCGCGGCGCGTGGATCCGCAGCCCCGCCGGCTGGGCCGCCGGCCGGGCCGCCGCCGGGGCCGCCGCCGGAAACCGACGGCAAGGCGGTGAGCTCAACCTCCATCGCTTGTAGGTAGGTCTGCATCACCTGGCGATACTGCGGGTGCAGGCCGCCGGAGACGAGGATCTTTTTGCGCTTGCCGCGCGCGGCGTTGTAGGCCATGAGCGCGGCCTCTGCTACCGAGGTGGCCCCGTCGTAGTGCGAGGCGTTTACGACCTCCATCCCGGTGAGTTCGCAGAGCATGCTCTGGTACTCGAACATCGCCTGCAGCGTGCCTTGGCTTGCCTCGGGCTGGTAGGGCGTGTAGGCGGTTGCGAACTCGGCGCGCGAGGCGAGGTTCGGCACCGCGCGCGGGATGAAGTGGTTCCAGGCGCCGCCGCCGAGGAACGACATGCCGTCGACCCGGCGGTTGCGCTCGGCGAGCGCCTCGATCTCGCGCGTAACGTCGAGCTCCGAGAGCGGGGGCGGAATTTCGAGATCGGGAAACCGGTGTTTCTCCGGAATGTCCTTGAACAGATCGGCTACTGAGTTAACGCCGATGCTCTCGAGCATCGCGCGCCTGTCTGCATCGGTGTTGGCTACGTATGCCATAGCTCCTCCTTGTCTGGATTCCGAGCCTCCGGGTCCCGAACTCCTCCGCCCGCGGCGCCCGCGGCGGGCGAGGCGGGCGGTTCCTTGCCGGCCGCTCGTGACGGGGCCGTCGGCGCGGGCGGGAGCTTTCGGCCGGCGTTTGCGGGCCGGCGGGCGCGGGCGGGCGGGCGCCCTCTTCCCGACCGCCCGGCGCGCAGCCGCAGCCGCGGCCGAGCCGGGCCAGGCCAGGCCAGGCCGCGCTACACTAGCCCCGCCTGCGGCGGGCGGCTTAGTCTTCGAGGCCCTCGGTGTATTTCTGATACTCGTCGGCCGACATCAGGCCGTCGAGCTCGGAAGCGTCGCTCGGCTTCACTTTGATTAACCATCCTTCGCCGAACGGGTCTTCGTTGACCGTTTCGGGAGTTTCTTCGAGCGCGCCGTTTACCTCGGCGATCTCGCCGCCGACCGGCATGTAGACGTCTGAGGCGGCCTTTACGCTCTCGACCACTCCAAAGGCATCGCCTTTGTTCAGCGTGGCGCCTACCTCAGGCAGCTCTACGAACACGATATCGCCGAGACTGTCTTGCGCATAATCGGAAATGCCGCAGACGACAAGATCGCCGTCTTTGCGGGCCCATTCATGTGATTCAAGGTACTTAACATCCTTATCAAACGTCATCACTAACTCCTTGCTTCGCTGTGTTTTTGTGGCAGAAAATCTAAGAAAATCTATTTATACGCCGGCTTGTACAGCGGACGTTTCACAACCACCGCGGCTTTGCGCTTTCCGCGGATATCTACCTCGAACTCGGTTCCGACCTTTGAGTAGGCGCTCTCGACGAAGGCGTTTCCGGCGTAAGCCTCGGCGCTGGGGGCGAACATGCCGGTGACGACGATGCCGATCTTGCTGCCGCCGGCGTAGATCTCGCAGCCTTCGCGCGGAACCCCGCGTTCGGTCAGCGTGAAGGTGCACAGCTTGCGCTCGGCGCCGACCTCTTTACGCGCGAGGACGGCGTCGCGCCCGATAAACTCGCTTTCGAGGTCGCAGGCCCAGGTGAGGCGCGCTTCCACCGGCGTAACGTCGCGGCTAATCTCGTGCCCGTACAGCGCAAACCCCGGCTCGAACCGCAGGCTGTCGCGCGCCGCCAGCCCGATCGGCTCAAGCCCCGCGCGGCCGGCGGCCTGGGAGCCGAGAATAGCATCCCACACCTTTTGCGCCACCGAGGCGCTCATAAACAACTCAACGCCGTCTTCGCCGGTGTAGCCTGTGCGGCCCACCAGGCACTGCTCACCGGCGATGTCGCAGTCGGCCGCGCCGAAGCGCGCAATCTGCGACACCGCGCCGCCGGTAACCTCGTCCATAATCGCGATCGCCTCCGGCCCCTGCACCGCGAACATCGCGGTTCCGTCCGAGACGTCGCTCAGTTCCACGTTGTAGCCTTCGCGGTGCTGCTCAAACCACGCGAAGTCGCTCGCGGTATTGGCGGCGTTGACGACGATCCACCAGGTATCCGGCAGCCGGTACACGAACAGATCGTCGAGCACTCCGCCGTCGGGGGCGCACAACAGTCCGTAGCGCGAAGAGCCGAGCTCAATGCCGGCGATATTGCTCGAGACGAGGTGCTCGAGGTAGGCCTGCGCGTCGGGCCCGCTTACCTCGAACTGGCCCATATGCGAGATATCGAAGATCCCGGCAGCAGCGCGAACCGTTCGATGCTCGTGTAACGCTCCGCCCGCGTACTGTATCGGCATTTCCCAGCCGGCGAACGGAACCATCTTGGCACCGTGTTGTATGTGCCATTCCCTTAGCGGGGTGTGCTTTAGCGATGTTTCCATGCCTCGCAGTATACCCTAGGATTCCAAGTAGGTACAAACCTAAATTCCTTTGATTCCACGCCAAATGGTTTGTACGGCAACGCGAGCGGGCTTTTCGTAGGGTTTTCGCCAGGTTTGTTGCGCGATTTTCGCACGATTTTCGCGCGAGTGCTTGACAGTTCGCGAGGTTGGAGTTCCTACCACGAGTTTCCACAACTTCGTTCGCTGTTCTCCCAATTTTGCTCACAATTTATCCACAAGCCTGTGCAAATAGCACGGTGTGACACGCGCTGTCGCGCGATATTCATAGTGGACCGAATCCGTGATAAACAGATGTTTAGGTTTGATATGCTAGCAGGCTGTCGCGCTTAAATGGTGATAATGGATATTGTATGGTCGTTTGTGGGAGCTGGTGGGGGTCACGCCAAGTTAGCTACATAACATATGCCGGGCGGCGGGTCCGATATTCACCGGAGCACCGGTCGCGCTCCGGAAGTTATCCACAGGTTATACACACACCCGGGCGTAGCTATTTTTCGCTGGGCGGCGCGACAAACCCTCTATCTATAACCGCCGCAGCGCTTTAGAAGCTTGGCGAAACCCGCCGGCTTAATTAGCCGCGCAGCCCGAGCGCCCCTGGGTCGCCGGGGCCCGGGCCGCCGGGCCCCCGGGTCGCCGGGTTGCCGAGTGAGCGCCGCGCGCCCGCGTCCCGCCGGTACGTACGACGGGCGCTACTCGCTACCGCGGCGTCCACCCCTGCGGCCTCGTCGACGTCCGCCTCGGCGCCCACCGTTTCCGCCGCTGCGCGCGCCGTTCCCGCCGGAGCCGTCCTGGGCCCCGCCGCCGTCGGAGCCGCCGCCGCCCGCGCCACGAAACGAAACGCGGACCTGCTTATAGAGGCCTTCGCCCTCGCTCGCGGTCTCGATATCCGCGACGTTATTGAGCGTTGTGTGGATCAAGCGGCGCTCGAACGGGTTCATCGGAGCGAGGAGCTGCGAGCGGCGGCTGCGCTTCACCTCGTCGCCCACCTTCTCGGCAAGCCGCACGAGTCCTTCCTCGCGGCGCGATCGATAGCCCTCGGTGTCGAGGATGATCTTGGTGTCGTCTGCGTCGAAGCGCCCGGCCACTACGTTTGCCACAAGCTGTAGCGCATCGAGCGTGCGTCCTTTGCGCCCGATCAGCACGCCCGAGTGCTCGGAATCGATTCTTAGCCCGAGTTTGCCGTTTTCGCGATATCCGATTACGACCTCGGCGCTGTAGCCCATCTTCTCGAGCGTGTTGCGCACAAAATCTACCATCGCGTGCTCAAAGTCGTTCTCGGGCGTAAGCGCCTGATGGCGTTGCGCCACACCGTCGGCGTGCCGCTCGGCCTGGGGATACTCGGCGTCGAGCCCGTGCGAGGCCGCGTCGGCGCCCCCGCCGTCGTGGTGCGCACCGCCGTAGCCGTGCTCGTACCCGTCTTCGCCATGTACATGCACGCGGATCGTGACGCGCTTGTTGCGGTTGAAGAGGCCCGATTTGTGCGTCTCCACCAACTCAATATCAAACTGATCTTGCTCCAGGCCGAGCGCGGCGACCGCGGTGTCGATCGCCTCTTGCTCGCTCCTGCCTTCAAACTCGTGTGTCATTCCGGAATCTCCGTTATCGTCGCGTATAGCGCCGCATGAGCGTTACCGCCGTGCTAGGCGGTCGCAGCCGCCGCGCGTTTCTTCTTCACGATGATGTTCTCGGCCGCCATCAAGATGTTCGAGAAGATGAGGTAAACCAGCAATCCCGACGGCAGGTTGTAGAGCACGAAGAAGAACACGATCGGGAGCACGTACATCATCATCTTCATTTGACTGTTCTGGCCCGCTCCCGGCTGCTGCATGAACTTGCTTGCGACCATCTGCGTTGCAACAAAGATGATCGGCAAGAGCCGCAGATCGTTCCAGCCGAGCATCGGCAGCGTGAACTCCCCGAAGTTCAGGATCGAGTCGGGGGCCGAGAGGTCTGTAATCCAACCCGGGATGAAGGTGGCGCCGCGCAGATCGAAGTGGTTGTTAAACAGCCCGAACATAGCGATGAAGAACGGCAGCTGCAGCAGAATCGGAAGACAGCCCCCAAGCGGGTTGATACCTTCCTTCTTGTAAAGCGCCGCGGTCTCGGCGTTGAGCTTCTGCGGATCGTTCTTGTACTTCTCGCGCAGTTCCTGAATCTTGGGGCTCAGCTCCTGCATGCGCGCCATTGAGTCGCGACTCTTGCGCGTGAGCGGCATGAGGAGGGCCTTCACCACCAGGGTGAGAATAATGATCGCGACACCGAAGTTCGGCACCACGCGATAGATGAGGTTGAGCGCCGCTTTCAAAATGTCCTCGAGCCAGCCGAGCATGAAGCGCGTCTCGACCATTTCCTCGAGCTCGAGATTGGTTATCCCGAACGCGTTGTCGCGCGAACGGTTGTAGCGCCCGAGTGCGTCGTCGGTGCGCGGGCCTACAAAGAAACGAAAGGTGTCGGTCTGAAACTGACTGCGAATCGTGGGGCGGCTGAAGTAAAGCTGCGCGCCTTCCTCGATACCCGGAACGTCGTCTTTCGCCATCGTGATCGCGTAATCGACGTTGCCGGGAACCGCGATAATAGCGAAGTACTTCCCGGCGATCGAGACCCAGTTCGGGCGCGTGTCGAGCCGTTCGCGCTCGCCCGCGTTGAGCGTTTCGCGCCGCACACGGCTTCCGTCGTAGTGGTCGAAGCGGCGGTACTCGTGTCGTCCGTCGAGCTCGCGCCAGCTCGGCCCGATCTGCGGGCCGATCCCGAGCGTGTAGGCGCGATTGTCGACATTTACCGGCACCGGTCCCGAGCCGCGATTCTCCATCACGACATCGAGCTCGAAGAGGTACTCGCCGGGCTGAAATCGGTAAACTTTGCGCACGCGAAACTCGTGCTCCACCGGGTCTCCGTTTTCGTCGGTTTCGTTGCGGTCGTGCACGCGGAAATCGCGGTAGAACTCTACGGTGTGCTCATCGGTATCGGCACGACGGTGAAACACCGCGTCGATCGGCTCGGCACGGTCGTCTCCGAACGCGAGCGTAAACGCGCGTTTGTCTGAGTCGCCGCGCTTGATCATCTCAACCGGCTCTTCGTCGTCCCAGTGGTCGAACAGGCGAAACGATACGATATCGCCGCCGCGAGAATCGAAGCGAACCGAGAGGAGGTCGTTCTCGTACAGATACTCTTCGGGATCGATATCTTCCTCAACGGCCTGTGCCTCGAACGAAGGGGCTGCCGCGGCCATCGCCGGTGCGTCGTCGGCCGGTTCGGCGGTGTCGCGCGGTTCCGCGGGCTCGCGTGGCTCGGCCTGATCGGGCGCCGGAGCTTCCTCTGCCGGGGGTGCCGGCTGAGCGACCTCCTCGGGCGGATAGAGTGCGTTTTGAATGGAAAACCCGATCGCGATTACGATGACCGAGAGAACCACGGCAAGCAGCGTGTTTTTGTCCATGGCTTATGCGTCTCCTGAACAGATAGTCGTGTATAACAGCCGAGCACCAACGCCCATGCGCGTTGCGGGCTTAATCAGCAAACCGGCGTGCATCGCGGCGCAGCCTACAGGCCGGCCTTGCGGACCAGGTAGGAAAACTGCCGGTAACGGTCATGAAAGCTGTAAGAGCCGACAAACATAATCAGCGCACAGTCGTACCCGCCCTGAAAGCTCGGCTTGGCGGTACGAAACAGTTCGCGGGCAACGCGTTTCGCGGCGTTGCGCCGCACGGCGTTCTTGTGTTTCCGTTCCGGGACCACCAACACTCGATTGTGGTCCCGGTTGTTTTCAATATATCGCAGTTTCATCCCTCGGCAACCGACCGACCGGCCGAAGGAGAACACGCGATTGATCTCGGATCGGTTTCTCAGGCGTTCCGCCTTCGTGAAGCGTAAATCGGGCGTATGGTCGTTAGTAAGGTTTCTTTTCATCCGCTACGGTGAGCTTAGCGCGACCTTTTGCACGGCGACGCTTCAGCACCGCCCGCCCGCCGCTGGTCTTCATGCGGGCTCGAAAACCGAACTTGCGGTTGCGCTTCACGCGACTTGGTTGATAGGTGCGTTTCATGCTATTGGCTCCTGCTCTATGCTGGTATTAATCTGGTTTCGTTGGGTATCTGAGTATAGCCGCCGGCGAACAAGGGTGTCAACGCATCGCGCAGAGATGGGCAGAGACGCTTTGGCCATCGGAGGCGTTCACGGTGCCGAGCCTCCGAGGTCACCGCCCGCCTTCAGGCGGGCCAGGGCCTTCGCGGTCGTGCCCGGCGCGGTCGTGCTTCTCGGGGGCGCGCTCCTCCCGCTTGCGCGTTTCCCGGTTGCTCTCCTCCCGGTTGCGCTCGGCTACCATCTTCCCAAGCCGCTCGAGCCGCTCGCGTAACTCCGGGTCGTCGATGCGATCAAGGCCCTCAGGACGCTGCTCGGACCCGTCGGCGGCGCGCTCGGGCTCAGCGGCGGGTTCCGGCTCGGCGGGCCGCTCACCGCGCGGGGCCGGGGCGGGGGCGCCGGGCCGCTCACGGGTGTCGGTGTTGCTCTCGGTATCGGACTCGTTTCTGAGCCGCATCTGTAGTGTCTTGATCGCGAGCTCGGGAAACTCGCGACGCAGGCGTTCGATCAGGCGCCGCTCCTGCATCTGCAGCATCTGCATCCAGCCCGGGTGGTCGAGCTCCACCACCAGCGCGTCGCGGCGTATATCGACCGGCTCGCTGTGCGCCGCGAGATCCATCCCCACAAGTGACTGCCAGTTCTGGTGAAGCGCGACGTACTGCCGGCCCGCGGAGCTGTCCACGGTGCTGAACAGCTTCGCGACGAGCTCACGCGCGCTTTTGCTGTCGTCGGTCATGTTCTCGCTCATACCATGCCGGGTCGGGGCCGCGGGCAGCCTTACCCGGATCTGCGACTGAAGGCACCGTCGTGCACCTCGTATATTAGGGTATCAGAGTTTGCGTAGCGCGAAAACGGCTCGTCCGGCAAAAAGGTGAAGATCGCCTGCTCGTAGCCCGGAAGGCGCTCGAGAAAGCGCTCACGACGGTCGGGGTCGAGCTCGAGCAGCACATCATCGAGGAGCAACACCGGCTTGAGCCCGGTCTTCTCGGCGAAAAACACCGCCTGCGCGGTTCGCAGAATAAGCGAGACGAGCCGCACCTGCCCGGTGGAGGCGATCTCGGTGAAGTCGTTATCTGCGTAGCGATAGCGGAAGCGGTCGCGATGCGGGCCGCTGGTACTGGTGCCGAACGCAAGATCGCGCTCGCGACGCCGAGCGAGCAGTCGGCGAACCGTTTCGGCCTGCGGCTCGGGCCAAGACGGGTGGTACTCCACCATAAGCTCCTCCGGCAGGCCCGACACCCCGCGAAAAACCCTCGTGAAGGTTTCGTTAAACTCGCCGACTAGCGCCGAACGCCGCGCCTGCAACTCGAGCCCGGCTTCTATCAGCTGTTCGTCGTATACATCCACCAAGCTCCGCTGCTGCTGCTTGAGCGCAGTGTTACGGGCCTTCAGCACGCGCCGATAGCGGCGCAACAGCTCGATGTAGTTCGGCTGATACAGGCTGAGCGTCTGGTCGAAAAATGTTCGCTGCATCTCCGGCGCGCCGGTCACGAACTCGATATCACCGTGACAGAACACGATGCAGGGCATCACCTCGAGCAGTTGCTTGCGGTCGCGAACCGGCTTTCCGTCGCGTTCTATTGATTTGCGCTCGCGGTCGAGCCGCACGACCACCCGCGTTCGCCCGGCACCTTGCGTCTCGATCTCGCCCGCGACGCTCATTACATCGGAGCCGATGCGCTTCAGTTGCTCGTCTTTGCGCGTGCGAAACGAGCCTCCGTAGCATAGCAGGTACAGCGTCTCGAGCAGGTTGGTCTTGCCTTGACCGTTTTCGCCGACGAGAAAGACCTGCGGCGCATCGATCGTGAGCTCGCCGTCCACCAGGTTGCGAAACCCAACGGTCTTTACCGAAACAATACCCATTCGAACGTGGCCCTGGAGATCGCTACCCTCGCGCGCGCGATCAGTCGAGCTGCATCGGCATCACGATGTGAAAGTAATCTTGCTCGGGATTGGGCACCAGCAGCAACGCTTTGTTCGGCTCGCTGAACCGCAGCACAATGCTGTCGCTTTCGATCACGCGAAGCGGTTCGCTGAGGTACAGGAAGTTCAGCGCAATCTTCATCTCCGGCCCGCTGTACTCGCAGACAAGCTGCTCGCTCGCGGTTCCAATCTCCGACTCGTCGGAGCTCAGCGTAAGCTGATCCTCGGCCAGCGTGAGGTAGATGCGGCGCGATTTTTCAACCAACAACGAGACGCGCTTGAGCGCCTCGGCGAGCTGTGCACGGTCGGCTGTAAGCGTGTACTCCTGTGTCTCGGGGATCACACGGCGATAGTTCGGAAACTGCCCTTCTATCAGAGCCGAGGAAAGCTTCTGATTCTCGAACTCCACGAAGAGGTGCTTTTCGGTCACCGCAATAGCGATCGCGCCCTCGCCGGAGGCGAGCTTTCGAACGAGGTTCAGGATCTTCGGCGGGACGATCACGCCGTTGAACTCCGGAACGTTTCCGTCGGGAGTCTTTTTGATGTACGACAGCCGTCTGCCGTCGGTGGCCACCATCACGAGATCGCCCTCGAGTTGCTCGAAGTAGACACCGTTCATGAAGTAGCGCGTTTCGTCGTCCGAGACCGCGAATGCGGTATGCGTGATCATCTCGATGAACTCGCTCTGCGGCAGCTCCCAGTACGACTCGGTGCTTGTAAGCTGAATTTCGGGATACTTATGGGCCGGGATGCTGCGGAGCCGGAAATCGGCCTTGCGCGCGGTGGGAGTAATCGTCACATGATCGTGAGCGTGCTCGAGCACCACGCCGCCCTGCGGCAACGAACGGAGAATACCAAGAAGTTTATCGCAGTACACCGTGGTGCGCCCCGCGGTCTCGACCTCTACCGGGATCTGCGTCTCGAAGCTTACCTTCAAATCGGTAGCGCGGATGCCGAGGTTACCGTCCTCGGCCCACAGCAAGACGTTGGAAAGTACCGACAGCGTGTTCTTGCTCGAGATGATCTCCGAGGCTATTGCAATCTCTTTCATCAGGGTGTCGCGGTCAACTGTAAACTTCATGATGCCCTTACTCCGTGCCTTTTAATGCCTATTATAGTAAAATTCTAGTCGTTTTAGTGGTAGGGGACACCAATATGTGGAAACTCCCCTTAACCCTCGATATACGCCGTAGTTAGCCCGTGTAGAAATCGAGCCCCTCGGCGACACAGTACTCCACAATCGCACAGCATCGCGCCGTTGTCCACAATGATCTCCTCGGTTCTACGCGGTTTTCCGGAGCTTTTCCACCGGAGCTTTTGTCGCGTATTTCGAGCCGGGACACCCCGCAGCGAGGCCGCGTTGCGCGCTACCGGCCGGCAGTACCCGCTGTACGTTGCGCGGTGCACGGTGCGTGCTACTTCGCGCCTTGTTCCTTGATACTTCTAATCAGCGACTGAATGGTCGGCTCGAGGGTAGGGTCGGTGCGCATGCGATTCTCGATCCGCTGGCAGGCGTACATCACGGTGGTGTGGTCGCGGCCGCCGAACTCGAGCCCCACCTCGGTGGTGGAAAGCTCGGTGAGCTCACGGCAGATATACATCGCAACTTGGCGCGGAAACGCGATAACCTTGGTGCGCTTCTTGCCTTTGAGCTCCTGCGTCGAGAGGCCGAAGTAATCGGCGACGGTGCGCTGAATGGCGTCGACCGTGATGTTGTGCTGCTGCGGGCTCGAGAACATATCTCGCAGCTGTTGTTGGGCTATCTCGAGCGTAATCTTCTTGTTTACGAGCTCGGCGTAGGCCATGAGTTTTGTGAGCGCAGCCTCGAGATCTCGGACGTTGGTCGTTACGTTGTTGCAGATCAGCTCGATCACTTGTTCGGGGATCTCTATCTGGGCGCGCTCGGTTTTCTTGCGCAGGATCGCGTAGCGCGTTTCGTACGACGGCGGCTGCAGATCGACATTGAGACCACGCTCGAAGCGGCTGCGGAGGCGATCGGTAAGGTCTCGAATCTCGGAGACCGGGCGGTCGCAGGTGAACACCATCTGTTTGTTGGCGTCGTACAGCGCGTTGAAGGTGTGAAACAGCTCCTCTTGTGTTTCGGGCTTTTTCTGCAGGAAGTGGATATCGTCGATCAGCAGCACGTCGGCATAGCGGTACTTGCTCTTGAAGTTCTGCATGCGCTTCTCGCGGATCGACTGGATGAAGTCGTTGGTGAAGCTCTCCATCGTAACATACACGATCTTCAAGTCTCCGAACTCGCGGTGCACCGAGTTGCCGATCGCCTGAATGAGGTGCGTTTTGCCGAGCCCTACGCCGCCGTACACCAAGCAGGGGTTGTAGCCGGTGCCGGGGTTTTTCGCGATCGCGATCGCGGCGTTTGCGGCGAACGAATTGTTGTTTCCGACCACAAAGTTCTCGAAGGTGTACTCGGGACGGAGGTTGGGGTGCGCTGCGCTGCGTGCCTGCGGTCGGCGGCCGCGGGACGCCGGCGCGTCGGAGCCGTAGACGCTGTGAGGTGCCGGAGACACGCCGGAAAACGCGGATGCTCCGTGCGAGCGACCGTTGGGGGCGACCCCGTGGCCGTGGCCCGCGCCGCCGGCGGCCGCGCCGCTAGCCGCACCCGCAGCCGCGCCTGCGGCCCGGCCGGGCGAGGCGCCGTGAGCCGTGTGTCGCCGGTGGTCGAGATCGTCGTCGTTGTGTTCGTACTCAGTTTGGTGATGGTCGGCAGACTCCGACCGGCTTGGGGCAGGTCGCTCTACGCGAAACTCCAGTGCGAGTTGCATTCCGGAGAGCTCGTGGAGCTTATCGCGGATGCGCGAGAGATAGCGCTGCTTGACCTGGTCTCGGTAGAAGCTCGAGGGCACGCGGACCACGATCGTGTGCTCGGCCGAGTCGGCGTACTCCATGCCGTTGAACCACATATTGAACTCTTGTTCCGAGACTTCATCGTGAAGCTGCTTAATGGCTTCGTGCCAGAAGATGCTGTAATCCCAAGACATGCTGCCGCTTAGTGTACTCCAAGAACGCCGGCTCCGACCAGTGGCTATGTTTACTCTAGCCCGCTTTCTCGGTATAATTTGCAGGTCGTTCATATGCAAGCTATCACCCGTCACCAGCTCATCGAGTTTTGGACCGAGTAACTGGAAGTCACAGGGAACACAAGGATAACGCCGTGGAAATGTATTCTGCCCAAAGTATACAAGTTCTCAAAGGTCTCGAAGCTGTCCGTAAGCGCCCGGGGATGTACATCGGTACCACAGGACCCGACGGGCTACACCACTTGGTCTATGAGGTTGTCGACAACAGCATCGACGAGGCGCTCGCGGGCCAGTGCGACACCATTACCGTCTGTATCGAGAAAGATAACATCATCCGCGTCGAGGACAACGGCCGCGGCATCCCGGTAGACACCCATACCGATGAAGGCGTGAGCGCGCTCGAGATCGTGATGACGCGCCTCCACGCCGGCGGCAAGTTCGACAAAAAGAGCTACGCAGTCTCGGGCGGGCTGCACGGCGTCGGTGTCTCGGTTGTGAACGCGCTCTCGGAGTGGTGCGAGGTATATGTGCACAAAGAAGGCACGATCTACTTCCAGCGCTACCATCGCGGAGTGCCGGAGAAGCCGGTCGCGGAGATCGGCCCAACCGACCGCCACGGAACCGTCACGGTGTTCAAGGCCGATGCCGATGTGTTCGAGTCGCTGCTGTACAGCTTCGACGTGCTCTCGAAACGCTTGCGCGAGCTCGCGTTTCTCAACAAAGGCATCTGCATCATTATTCGCGATCTGCGTTTGCCGACCGAGAAATCGCACGAGTTCAAGTTCGACGGTGGCGTTCGCGAATTCGTTGAGTATCTCAATAAAAACAAAAACAAGATACACAAAGAGCCGATCTACTTCGAGAAGACGCGCGAGTTAATCGGGGTCGAGATCGCGCTCGAGTATAACGACGGCTACAACGAGAACATGTTCTCGTTTGCAAACAACATCAACACGCGCGAGGGCGGCACGCACCTGATCGGCTTCAAGTCGGCTCTGACCCGAACGCTGAACGATTTTCTCAAGCGCTCGAAACACGCCAAGAAGGCCGAGGAAGGGCTCACCGGCGATGACGTGCGCGAGGGACTCACCGCGGTTGTCTCGGTGAAGGTGCCCGAGCCGCAGTTCGAAGGGCAGACCAAGGCCAAGCTCGGCAACAGCGAAGTAAAAGGGGTGGTGGAAGCGATCGTCAACGAGGCGCTGAGCGACTACTTCGACCGGAATCCTAAGGTCGCCGAGGCGATCCTCGAGAAAACCGTGCTCGCCGCCAAGGCCCGCGCCGCGGCGCGCAAGGCGCGCGAGCTCACGCGACGCAAGAACTTCCTCGAAAGCAGCGGGCTGCCGGGCAAGCTCGCCGACTGCAGCGAGAAGGATCCGCGCCGCGCCGAGCTGTATATCGTAGAGGGCGACTCGGCCGGCGGCAGCGCCAAGATGGGCCGCGACCGCGAGTTTCAGGCCATCTTGCCGTTGTGGGGAAAGATGCTGAACGTTGAGAAGACGCGCATCGACAAGGTGCTCTCAAACGACAAACTCAACCCCATCATCCAGACCATCGGTGCCGGCGCCGGAGACGAGTTCGCGCTCGACAAGCTGCGCTATCACAAGGTCATCATCATGGCCGACGCCGATGTCGACGGCTCGCATATCCGCACGCTGCTTCTCACGTTTTTCTACCGCTACATGTTTGAGCTCGTGGAGGCGGGGCACGTCTATATCGCGATGCCGCCGCTCTACAAGCTCGCGCGCGGCAAGCAGGTGGTGTACGCCTACAACGAGGCCGAGCGCGAAAAAGCCGTCGCCGAGGTATTCGCCGAGTCGGAGGACAAGATCTCGGTGCAGCGCTACAAAGGTCTCGGTGAGATGAATCCCGACCAGCTCTGGGAGACCACCATGAATCCCGAGTCGCGCAACATTATACAGGTGCGCCTCGACGACGCGGTTGAGGCCGAGGAGATCTTCACGACGCTGATGGGCGAGCACGTCGCACCGCGGCGCTCGTTCATCGAGAAGAACGCGCTCAGCGTCTCAAACCTCGACGTGTAACGCGAACGGTAACCCTACAGGAGCAGCTTGTGGCAGATAAAGAGTTTCACGGACGAGTGATTCCGGTTGCGATCGAGGACGAGATCAAGGAATCGTATCTCAACTACGCGATGTCGGTCATCGTGAGCCGTGCATTGCCCGACGCGCGCGACGGGCTCAAACCGGTGCATCGTCGCATCCTGTACTCGATGAACGAGATGGGGTTGCGCGCCAACCAGGCCTACAAGAAGAGCGGCCGTATCGTCGGAGACGTGCTCGGTAAGTTCCACCCGCACGGTGATCAATCGATCTACGATGCACTCGTGCGCTTGGCGCAGCCGTTTTCTATGCGTTACCCCATGGTGAACGGGCAGGGCAACTTCGGCTCGGTCGACGGCGATCCGCCGGCGGCGATGCGGTACACCGAGGCAAAGCTGCACGCCGCGGCCGAGGAGATGCTGCGCGACATCAAGAAAGAGACGATTGATTTCGCGCCGAACTACGACGACACCATGGAGGAACCGGGGGTTCTTCCGGCGGCGTTCCCGTATCTGCTCACCAACGGCGCGAGCGGCATCGCGGTCGGGATGGCGACCAACATCCCTCCGCACAACCTCGGCGAGATCACCGAGGCGGTTTGCGCAATCGTCGATAAACCCGAGATCACCGACGACGAGCTCTGCGATCTCGTCGAGGGTCCCGACTTCCCGACCGGGGGCATCATCTACGGTCGCAGGGGCATCCGCGAGGCGTTCAAGACCGGCCGCGGACGCATAGCGGTTCGTGCGCGGTTCACGATCGAGAGTACCAAAACCGGCCGCGACCGTATCCTCGTAAACGAGATTCCCTACCAGGTCAACAAAGCGGCGCTCATCACCCGCATCGCCGACCTGGTGCGCGACCGCAAGCTCGACGGCATCAGCGATCTACGCGACGAGTCGGACCGCAACGGCATGCGAATCGTGATCGAGCTCAAGAAGGGCGTGAGCCCCAAGATCATTCTCAATCATCTGTTCGCGCACACCCAGCTACAGGTGAACTTCAACGTAAACGCGCTCGCCTTAGTCGACGGGCGGCCCGAGACGCTGTCGCTGCGGCGCATGCTCGAGTGCTTCGTAGGCCATCGCAAGGAAGTCATTCTCAGACGCACCCGCTTCGACCTCCGCAAAGCCGAGGAACGCGAGCATATCCTGATCGGGCTCAAGATTGCGCTCGACAATATCGACGAGGTGATCAGGATCATCCGCGAGTCGAAGAACGTGGAGCGCGCCCGTTCGGCGCTGCAGAACGCGTTCGAGCTGAGCGAGGTACAGGCGCAGGCGATCCTCGATATGCGGCTGCAGAAGCTCACCTCGCTCGAGACGCAGAAGATCATCGACGAGCTCGAGGAAGTGCGCGCGCTGATCCGCGAGCTGCGGAGCATTCTCGAGAGCGAACGAAAAGTGCTCGATATCATCAAGCAGGAGACGCGCGAGATCGCCGAGCGTCACGGAGATGAGCGACGCACCGAGATCGTGCCGGATGAGATCGAAAGCATCGATATCGAGGACCTCATCCAGAAAGAGGATATGGTGGTGGTGATCACCAACTCGGGCTACATCAAGCGCATCCCGCTTTCGGCCTACCGCGTGCAAGGGCGCGGTGGCAAGGGGAGCAACTCCGCCTCGCTCAAGGACGAAGACTTTGTGAGCCAGGTCTTCATCGGCTCCACGCACGACTACATCATGTTTGTGACCACCGCCGGTAAAGCCTACTGGCTCAAGGTGCACGAAATACCGGAAGGCTCGCGTACCGCGCGAGGCCAGCACGTTCGAGGCTTGCTACAGGTCTCGGGCGACGAGGAAGTAGCGGTCGCGGTGTCGCTCACCGAGTTCCGAGACGACGCGTACCTCTTTCTCGCGACCCGTCACGGCGTGGTCAAAAAGGTGCGCAGCTCCGAGTTCTCGCGCGCCAAAACGCGCGGCATCGCCGCAATAAACCTGCAGGAGGGCGACTCGGTCATCACCGCGATGCTTACCAGCGGCGCCGACGAGCTGTTTCTGGTAACGCGCCACGGCCGCGGCCTGCGTTTCGGCGAGGACAGCGTGCGCCCGATGGGCCGCCCGAGCCGCGGCATAACCGGGATCCGGCTCGCGGCCGGCGATGAGCTCGCCGGCGCGGTGGTGGTAAACCACGAGGAGCATATGGTGCTGCTCTCGGAGTACGGCTACGGCAAGCGCACCGCGTTCGAGGCCTTCAGCCCGCACGGGCGCGGCACCCGCGGCCAGATCGCCTACAGCGCCAACGACAAAACCGGCGAGGTGGTCGGCGTTCTTTCGGTCAAGGAGCAGGACGAACTGCTCGCGATCACCTCGCAAGGCAGCGCGATCCGCACCCCAATCGAGAGCGTCTCGGTACAGTCGCGCTCGGCGATGGGCGTGCGCGTCGTCAACATCGAGCGCCCCGACTACCTCGTCGGCGTCGGCGTCGACCGCAAGTAAGGCGAGCCCTGCGGCCCCCGCGGCGCGGGGCGCCGCCCGCGGGCGCCCCCCGCCGGCGGTGGCACCCGCGGGGCGCCACCCGCGAGGCGCGTCGAACGGCTCTTCCCGCCGTCGGCTCGGGTGCCTCGCGGCAGTCGGCCGGGCGCAAGAACGCCGGCGCGGTGCAAGAAAACGGCCGGCGCCGCCATGCCGGGCGCGGGCGGCGGAGCAGTGTTTCACGTGAAACAATGAGTAGAAACGATTCTGTGTTGCGCGTACCTCGCGCCCCGGCCGAGATTACCCTCACGATCAAAGGCTCTCGATTCATTGCGCGTGCGCAAGCGGTCTCGGAACTCGCTGCGGCACACACCGCGATAGATGCGGTGCGCGCGGAACACCCTACCGCGAACCATGTCGTGTACGCCTTTCGGGTCGGCGGAAGCGCCTCGGAAGAGTACGGCATGAGCGACGCCGGCGAGCCGAAGGGTACGGCCGGCCGCCCGACACTTGAGGTTTTGAAAGGCAGCAGCGTCGCAGACGTGGTTCTCACTACGGTTCGCTACTTCGGGGGCACCAAGCTCGGGACCGGCGGTCTGGTGCGGGCCTATACCGAGGCTGCGCAGTCGGTGCTCGCCGAGCTTCCCACACGCCCCTTGGTTGCACATGTCACCGCGTGTGCCATCGTGAGGTACGAGTATCTCGACGGGGTTCAGCGGTTGCTCGCGGAATACGGTGCCGAGGTGCTTGAGCAGAACTACACCGAAGAGGCGAAGTTGCGTTTTCAGATTGAAGAGGCGAGGTTTTCCGAACTGTCGCAGCGTGTGAGCGATGTTTCACGTGGAACAATTGCGCTCACGCGCGATGACAGTTAGTGCACGTCGAACTGCCCCGCAGCCTGTTGGCCTTGGCCGCTAGTTCCGCGGTTAAGCGAAGCACCATGAAAACAGAGGCGGTATTAGATAGGTAGAAGGAGGTGTGCAGCCATGAAGCACCCATC
>PUOW01000217.1 GCA_003552185.1 Spirochaetaceae bacterium | reverse complement strand
TCACGAGCAACCACGAGATCTGCACGAACTCGAGCCCGGTGCGCTCAAACATGATCACGTAGACCGGGTAGATCAGCGCAAAATCCTGAAAGAAGCGAAACAGGAGATAGGGGATGTCGCGTCGGCTACAAACCATGTGGGTATCCCTCGGCGAGTATTGTTCCAAGCTCGCGGCGTTTGCTCAAGGCCGTCTAGTGGTTCGGAGCGAGCCGTCCGGAGCGCGTCGCGGTTGACGGAGTTGTCCCAAACGTATTATCGTAAAAATACGATGAATGAATTGAAGCTGGGCTGCTGCAGCACCGCGTTTCCGGCCGCTTGTTGCACGCTCGAGCTCGCTCCGGAGGCGGAAGAGCGGTTTGTCCGGATGGCGCGCGCGATAGGCAACCCGGTACGGTTCCAGATCGTGAAGTATCTTGTGACGCATCCCGGCTGCATTACCGGCGATATCGTACAGGTGCTCCCGATCGCGCAAGCAACCACCTCGCAGCATCTCAAGGTACTGCGCGAGGCCGGGTGGATCACTGGAACCGTCTCGGGCACCGCAACCTGCTACTGCCTCAGCAACGAAAACGCACAACGTTTCAAGGAGATCGTAGCGGCGCTGTAGTACGCCTGCTTGGCCATTGTCGGAGGCGGCGGCAAAACGACGCACGACGCACGACGCACGACGCACGACGCACGGCGCGGGCCGAACACCGAACGAGGGGGAGTTATGAACGACGATATCACTACGCAAAGCGGGTCTGAGACGCGCGAGCCCGGCCAAACGCCCGGTCGGCCGGACGAACTCAAGAGTGCGGTACGCAACAAGTACGCCGAGATCGCCGGGTCGCGGACCGGCTGCGGGCCTTACAGCATGGTCGGCGAAAGCTACGCCGGGATCGCCGGTCACGAGGCGCAGGCCGACCTCGGGCTTGGATGCGGCATCCCGACGCGTCTTGCGGCGCTCGCCGCCGGAGAGACCGTTGTAGATTTAGGCTCCGGGGCGGGCAACGACGCGTTTGTAGCGCGAGCGGCGGTCGGCGCCGAGGGCAGGGTGATAGGGCTCGATTTCACCGAAGAGATGATCTCCTCGGCCCGCGCGATCGCAGCCGAGCGTGGCTTTGATAACGTTGAGTTTGTGTTCGGCGAGATCGAAGCGATGCCGCTCTCGGACGGTATCGCGGATATCGTGATCAGCAACTGTGTGCTTAATCTGGTTCCCGATAAGCGCAAAGCGTTCGAGGAGATGTTTCGCATCATCAAGCCCGGCGGCCGCTTCTGCGTCTCGGACGTGGTGGTCGACGGTGTGTTTCCCCCCGGCGTGCGCGAATCGCTCGAGGCCTATGTGGGCTGTATCGCCGGGGCTATCGAGCGCCGGCAGTATCTTGAGCTTCTCGAAGGGGTAGGCTTTGTAGAGGTTGAGGTCGCGGCCGAGCACCGCATCGAGCCACCGCGCGAGGTGTTGAGCAAGGCGTTCGACCTCGCAACGATCGACGCGTATTACGCCGGCGCGTCACGAGTCGTGAGCGTCACGGTGCGTGGAAGAAAGCTCACCACACCGCGGTAAGGTCCACCACCGCGTGCAACCGAGCGGTATTGAACTCAAGGCGCTCGCGGTACGTTCCGGCGGATTGGTACACGCCCTCGGCGTCAATCTTGTAGGTGCGCACCTCGTTTGCTTCGGGGTCCACAATCCAGTACTCCGCAACTCCGGCGCGTTGGTAGAGGTCGAGCTTTAGAGATTCATCGCGCGAAGCGGTGCTTTCGGAGAGAATCTCCACCACGAGCTCCGGTGCGGCGTTGACTTTCTTGGGCGCGATAATGTGCGCGCGGGTAGCGTCTATCACCGCGAGGTCGGGCTGCACCACGTCTATCTCGGTGAGGTGTATATCGGTGGGTGCGTTAAACACCTCGGCGAGACCGGGTTTCTCGAGCTGCTCGTAGAGCTGGAACTGTATACGGCGCGAGATACGCTGATGGCGCGTGGTCGGCGATGGTGACACGTAGTGATCTCCGTTAATGAGCTCGTGGATACGCCCGTCGTCCGGGAAATGAACGTAGTCCTCGTAGGTAAGCTTTGTCTCACGATTAACGACGATAGCCATACAGTAAGTATAGCGTGAATCGGCCTGGCGCGCTACTGATCGCGCCGAAGTATCGCGCGAAGTATTCCCGAGATTGACTCACAAAACTTAGTTCAGTAAACTAATCTTATGAAGACGGTGAACACCCATGAGGCCAAAACCCACCTGTCACGGATACTGGAAGAGGTAGAAAAGGGGGAGGTCTACATCATCAGTCGCAACGGTGTGCCGGTGGCCGAGCTCCGGAAGCGTTCCCACCGGCCGAGGAGCACGCCGGACCCGGTGCTCTCGAACGTACAGTTGGGCTATGATCCGACGGAGGAGCTGCAGGATGATGAGTGGGGTGAGATCGGATGATGCTTCTTGACACCTGTGCCATCCTCTGGCTCGCCGGCGGCGGGGATAGACTGTCCCGTGAAACGCTCGCTGCAATCGATCTTGAGGCTGTCGTCACGGTGTCGGCGATAAGCGCCTTCGAGATTGCACTGAAATACCGGAAAGAAAAACTGGTCCTCCCCATGCCTGCCGAAGAGTGGTGGGAGAGGGTCGTAGATCACCATCGTCTAGACGTTCTCGATCTGAGCCCCGTTATCGTGATGGGGGCAACCCGGCTTCCGGATATTCACCGTGATCCGGCGGACCGCTTTATCATCGCCACCGCGCTCGAGCACAACAGCCCTGTCGTCACCGCCGACCGTCGCTTCGCCGAGTACGGTGTGCAGGTACTGGGATGAGGCATTAACTCCGGTTTACGCACCATCAATGGCCTGTTCGTGTCGTAAGCGGGCTAAGCTCTGCTCGAGGTGCCGAAACGCGATAAACTCCTGCTCGAGGCGCACCGCGGTGCGGATGCGGTTGTTCCGCAGGTCGTCGTACAGCTCGGCTTCCTCGAACGTGAGGTGCGGAAGTTCGGCGGAGGTGGGGTTCGGCTCGCTGCCCCAGTGCTCGCGGTGCGTAAGCAGGGTTTCGCGGTCCATCAGCAGCGAGCGGGCGTGTGGGAAATGTGAGCGGAATCGATTGAGAATCGCAAAGCCGTGCGTATCGATATCGCCCCAGTACCGGAGATCGACACCGTGCAGCCACCCGACCGTGCCGAGCTCACCGAAATCGTATCCACGCCCGAAGATCACCAGAGCCCCGGGAAACTCCGGAAAGGCCAAGCCGTTAATCTCGTTTTCGGTTACGAACACGGTGCGAACGGCCGCCTCTGTTTCACTTGTGTCCGGCTGGGCGAGTTGGACGCTCGCTTCGCCGTCGCCGCTGCGTCCGCGGCGCGCGGAGTTGCACGTGAAGCCGCAGCCCCGCGCGAACTCCTCAAGCGGTATCGCGATCTCGGCGCAGCCGTTCCAGAAAGTGCGGAGCGCCGGGTCGAGGAGCCGAAAGCGCACCCGGCTCGGACGTGCGCGGAATCCGTACCTGCGCTCAAAGCCCCGTGCGCCGGTGTAAGCGGTGTCGATCTCTTCAGGCGGTAAGGCTTCATCGAGCCACTGCGCGAGCACGCCACGATGCTGTTCGATGAACTTGGTATCTACCCCTGGTAACGAAAGCTGCCGCAGGTAGATCCCCGGCTGCGGATTCTGCAGGCGCCACTCGAGTATCGCAAGCAGACGCTCGAGTGCTTCATGGTGTTCTATTACCGCGAACGGATACTTCGCGGTCCAGGACGCCAACTCGGGTCGGCGCGTCGCGACGACCTCGGAGCCGCTTCGATACGCGCGTAACTGCCCGCCTGTGCCGAGAAACGCCGCGAGGTCGTCGAGGCGGGTAAAGCGGAGCGCGGCGGGCAGCTCGTTGCGCCCCAGCACCCGGTGGCGGACCGTCTTCCACTCGAGCTCAAAGCCTGCGCGCTGCTCGGCCTCCTTGAGCCCGGTGACCCAGTCCTGCACCGCGGAGAAATGATCTACCATCTCGGCGGCACTCGGGCCGCGGAGCGGAACCCGGTACGGAAACTCCGCCGCGCCGCTCAAGAACATGCCGTTACGCCAGCGTTTTGTTAGGCGACGTTTGAGTTCGCTGAGTTGCGTCCAGCGGGGGCGGCCCGCGCCGGCGTTGCCCGAGGTAGCCCCCGGCTCTTCCGCGCTCATGCCCGGCGCGCCTGCTTCTCGCGTTCGTATTCTTCTATCGTGAGGCAGCGCAGCAGGGAGTGCTTTCCGTCTTGGCTGTGAACGAAGCCGACGGTGGAAACGTAGGGCTCGATGATGTGAATTTTTTGAAGCGGCGTGATGATCAGTAATTGCAGATTGAGCTCCTTGAAAAGACGCAGTCCGTAGCGGGTGGATTCGTCGGAGCCTTTGCCGAAGGCTTCGTCGATCACTACAAACCGAAAACTGCGCGAGCGTGTTTCGCCCCACTCGAGCCCAAACTGATAGGCGAGGCTTGCCGCGAGCACGGTGTAGGCGAGCTTCTCTTTCTGGCCGCCGGACTTGCCTCCCGAGTCGGTGTAGTGCTCGTACTCGGTGTCGTCTTCCTTCCAGCGCTCCGAGGCGGCGAACGCAAACCAGTTACGCACGTCGGTCACCTTCTCGGTCCAACGACGGTCGAGATCGGCGGCGCCCTCGCGGCCCTTGAAGCGATCGATGATCGACTTCACCTGCAGGTACTTGCTCTCGGTGTACTGCTCGTCTTGCGAGCCGGTGAAGCTCCCTTCGGTGCAGCTCTTGAGCTCCTGCTTGAAGGAGCGTATCTCGCTGTCGGTAGAGTTCTGGGCCTCGAGTAGAATGTAGCGGTCCTTGTTGAACTCAATCGCCGACATCGACCGGTTGATGCGCTCAACGCGTTCCTTGATGATCTGACACTCTTTGTTGAGCTGCGCCTGAAAGTTGGCGATCTCGCGGATGGTGTTCTCGTTCAGCAGCGCCTTGAAGCGTGCCTCAAAGCGCGGGAGGTCGTCGGCGAGCAGTCGCCCGAGGAGCTCACGGAACTCGGCGGCCGAGTCGAGCGCGGCATCCATCTCGCGGGTCTCGGCGGGGTACTCGCGGCGGAAGTCCTGCATCGCGGTGACGATGCGCTCGTGCAACGCCCTAATGCGCTTGTCCTCGGCGTCTATCTTGGCCTGTACCGCTTCGCGCAGCTCCTGTTGACGATTGTCGCAGCTCTCGACCGTGAGGCGGTGCTCGCCGAGAACCTCGGTGCGCAGCGGCTCGATGCGCTCGGCCAGCTCCGCCGGCGGTGTGTCGGAGCGCTGTAGCAGCTCGCGAGCCTGCTCGCGCTGCTCGCGGGCCTGCGCGAGACGGTCCTCGAGCCGTGCTATCTCGGCCTTAACCGAGTCGAGTTCCTGCTCGCTCGCGGTTATACGCGCCTCGAGCTCCTCGAGGTGCCGGCTGAGCGTTTGAAGAACATCGGAGTCCGACTCGAGCCGTGCGATCTCGCTCGAGATCGCCTCGATACGCGCCGCGGCCGGCTGCCAATGGATGTCCTCGAAGTACGCGAAGCTGTGCAAGCGGTCGAGCGCACGGCGGCGGTCTTCAAGTTTTTCAGTCTCCCGGCGTAACTCCGCGATGGTACTCCCGAGTTCCTGCATCTCTTGCTCGAGCGTGCGCGCGCGTCGGCTGAGGGCCTCGATCTTCTCTTCGTTGCGCCACCCCAAGACGTAGCGACTGCGGTCTTGTAGGCGATGCCGGTCGTCTTTTTCGTGGCGTAGCGCCGAGCCCTTGACCTGTCCGGCTTTGGTGAGCCCGCGCCGCGCGCGACGGAACTCCTGCAAGGTTTCGCAGCAGGTGTAATCGAAGCGTTGCTGGAGCTGGTGCTCGAGCCAGGCGTGCATAGAGTTGTTGGGCTTGAGCTCGAGTTTGTGAAGAAGCGAGGCCGACTCGAGTTCGACCGGCTCCGGTGCGCGGTCTTCCAGCACGCGGTAGTACACCAGCCGCCCTCTCAGATGCGTGGCGTCTACCCACTCGGCTACTTGGGCGTAGAGCTCGTCGGGCACCAAGAGCGACAGCGCGAAGTTGCGCATAACGCGCTCGATCGCGCCTTCCCAGTCGCGCGCATCCTCGCGAACCATGATGAGCTCGCCCGCAAACGGCAGCCGCTCGTCGGAAATATCGAGCTCTTCGCAGAGTCGATCTCTGATCTTTACTTGCTGCGAATCGATGTTGCTTTTGCGGCTCTGCAGCGACTCGATCTCGGAACTCAGCTCGGCGTGCTCCTCGCGCAGCCGCCGGAACCCAACCTCGTGTTCGGAGCGCCGATTTTCGAGATCGGCGAGTTCGGCCTTGAGCTCGCCGGCGGAGGAGTCCGCCGCTTCGCGGTTCTCGCGAAACCCGTCGGCGTCTACGCGCGCCGGAAACTCAACCGCCTCGCAGAGCGCTCGGTAGTCCTCGAAACGAGCGAGCCGCCTGTCTTTTTCCTGTTCAAGCTGCGCGCGCTCGGTCTTGAGGTTTTCGATGCGGTCGCCGCCGTTCTCCGCGATCGCGCGCTTGATCTCGTCGCGCTCAGCGCGCTGTTCGCCGAGCGTCTGTTGTAAGCGCTCGCGTTTGTCGCGTTCCTTGGTGGCGCTGTGCTCGAGGTTCGCGATGCGGGTATCAAGCAGCTGCTCTTTGAGATACGCGAAGTACACGCGCAGTCCGTCGCGCGACTGTAGCAGCTCGGCGCGTTTGGTAGATGCGGCGGCGTGCGCGTCGAGCCGTTCTACGAGCGGCTTTAGTCGGCCGATTTGGTCCTTAGCCCGCAGCACCGCTTCGTGCGCGCGGTTGAGGTCGTCGAAATGCGTGATCAACGCTTCGATGCGCTCGCTCACGTCGAAGGACTCGAGCATGTGTTCGCGCACGAAGGCCGTGAGGTTTCCCACGGCCTTCATGGAGACGGTTTGATGAAACAGCTCGAGTGCCTGTTCGCCCTGAAGGCCGAACCTACGCCGGAACGCCGCCCCGTAAGCCGGGAAGCTGTCGAAAATCGGCTCGGTGTGGGGTAGGTTCCGGATGCGCTTGCGAAGTTGGGTAAGGTCGGAGCCGAACTCCGAGAAGTGCTCGGCGATGCTGAGCTCGCGATCCGAGACCACGTAGAAGCGCGTCGGCTGGCCCTGCGCCTCTTTCTGGTGGAAGACCTGCACGAGCGTGACGGTCTGCTCGAAGCCGGCGTTGTGGAACACGCCGAGGACCACCGAGTAGGCGCTGCGGTCGCGTAGGGCAACCGGTTTGGCCGAGTAGCCGGTCTCGCTGCGCTCAGATTTGTAGTATCCGAGCACGTAGGAGCGTAGGTCGCGCTCGCGAAACTCGGCGCCGGCGGCCTTGTTGTACGAGATACGGTTGGCCGGCACCAGCAGGGTCGTGATTGCGTCTACCACGGTGGATTTGCCGGAGCCGATATCGCCGGTCAGGAGCGCGTTGCGCTGCTCCATCGGCAGTACCCAGACCTTGTCGTGAAAGGTCCCCCAGTTGTACAGCTCTATACGCTTGAGCCGAAAGCCCGTCATAGAGTCGTCGGCGGCGAACTCAAGAAATCCCTCGTCTAACATCATTCGTCCTTGCCGTGCTCGCTGTCCTCGCCGTGTTCGGCGGGGTATGCCCCGGCGGCGTACTCGGCGTACTCCGCGAGGCGGCGGTCAAACTCCGCGAGCCACTGCGCGTCCACAAAGGCCTTGAGGATGCGCTTCAGCTCGATCTTGCTGTTGTCGCCTTTCAAGAAGCGGATGAAGCCGAGCTCGCTGATTCGGCGTAACGCGCTGTTGATTTGGTCGACGATCTTTGCCTCGTTGCTCCCGGTCGGGAGGAAGGTTCGTGTCATCTCTATCACCTCATCCACGTCGAGCACGATGCGCTCTTCGCCGCTGAAGGAGTCGTGCTCGGCCATGCGTCGACGCAGCAGCGCGAGCGTGAGGCTCACCGGATACGACAAGGGCCGGCGAGTCACCAGACGCGGCAAATCACTCTCGTCTTCCTCGGCTTCACGGTTGCTCAGGAACGCGAACCCTTCGTCCTCGTAGATCTGGAGCGTGAGCCCGAGCAGGCTGACGTAGTCCTGGACGCGGCCTTGGTGTCGTTGCAGCAGTTGCCACTTGGCGGCGTCCTCGTCGCGGTACACCACGCCTTTAAACAGCGCCACGAGTATAACCGAGAAGCCGTCTTGCTCGCGCGCTCCGGCGCCGGCGCCGCTGCCCGCGTTGCTGCCGGTGAAGCCGTTATCGCTGCCGCTCATCTCGCTCATCCCGGCTGCTCCTTGCAAAGATTACTCGCGGGGTACGGGCGCGCCGCCGGATCCCGTCGTGGTCTTGCCACTCGAGCAGGTCGGTTACCGTCTCTTGGAACTGCGCGCGCGGGTTCTCGGCCGCGAGCGAGAGATACGCCACGAGCTCGGCGAGTCCTTCGCGCAGCGGGTGCTGCTCGAGGAGCGCCTGTAGCGTGATCTGAGTACGGCCGGCGAGCGCCGACTCGACGTTGGCGGTGAGGCGAGCCTTGTCTACCACAATGCCGTCGAACAACGCCGAGGTGTCTATTGACTGGGTCTCGGCGGTTTCCACGAGCGACGACAGGTCGGTTTCAAGCGGCGGAGTGAAAAGCGGCCTCTCGAGCGGAAGGTTGACCTGCGGGCGGCTTTCGTCTATCTGCATGAAGGCGCCGCGCGGCATGTCGTCGCGCAGTTCGAGGGCGCGCTTCTCGATCTGCGACAGCAGCTCGGTGATGCGGCGATTCTCGTAATACGATTTGTCGTCGAGATAGCTCCGCAGCTGTTGCGAAAGCCGTGCCACGGTACGCTGCGTCTGCTCGCCGGCGGTCATCCAGTCGAAATGGATGCGCCGCAGCCGCTCATCCTCGAGCGTTTCGCCGAGCTCATCGATTTGATACACCGTATCGAGCAGCGTGGTGAGCTCTTCCTGGCCCGACGGCGACATCAGGAAGTCCCAGAACGCGCGGAAGCTGCGACCCTGCTCAGAGTCGGTGATTGCATCGTGCTCGCCGAAGATCTGCTCGAGCATCTCGCCCTTCTCGCCGGCGGCCTGCGCGATCTGCTCGCGCACGTTGCGGTCGAGCTCGCGAAAGCTGTGCTCCACTGCGCGAAAGTCGCTCAAGAGTTCGCGCGCGGTGCGGCTGAACTGCTGGAAACGCTCCTTGAGCGCGCGCGCATCGAGCAGCGGAACCTCGCCGGCCTCGATCGCGGCGATCTCCTCATCGAGACCTCGTTTGCGCCGGCGCAGCTCGGCGATGCGCAGTTCGCGGTCCTGCTCAACTCCGGTCGCTATCTCGCGTAGCAACTGAATCGCGGTGTAGAGGCGACTCTCGGTTCCGACGAAGCCACGCTCAAACAGACCTTCGAGCCACTGCAACGCGGTCTCGGTTGCGGGGGTGAGGTCATAGTGCGCCTCGTCGGATCCCTGGGGATAGAACTTGCGCAACCAGCCGCGGTCGTTCCGCGCCCACTCGTCGAGATACTCGCCGGCGCCCCGCGGGAAGCTTTCGGCGCCTTCGCTTTCGCGCAGTTGGTAGAGGTAGTCCTCGAGCAGCATCGTGAGATCCGATTCGCTCATATGGCGTCGGTTGTGCTCGCGAAACGCGGCGTCGAGGAACGCGGCGACCAGCGGCGCGTTGTCGGCCGTCATGAGTCGCCAGGCGGGATGGTTTTTGCGCATGTTGCGGAGGTCTAAGTACTCGAGCGCCATAGTGTGCGTCGCCTGTTCGGCAGTCGGTAGTATAACACCCGCGGCCTCGCGCGCCAATCAACCCTGTTCGCGCGAGGCGCGCTGCTCGAGGGCCTCCGCGACGCGCGCGAGATCGGAGCCGCTGGGTTCCTGGTATACGCGCAGATCGAACTCCGGAATCACCCCTAAGAGGTGGTCGAAGATGTCGGCTTGAATCGTCTCGTAGGCAGGCCAGCGTTGATCGGCGCTAAACACAAAGATCTCGATCGGGATACCGGTGGGCCCCGGCGGAAGGTGGCGCACTAAGAAGGTCATGTCTTGTCGAATTTGCGGGTGCTGGGCGAGAAATGCGCTCACGTACGCGCGAAACGTTCCGAGGTTGGTCATGCGGCGGCCGCTTACCGAGTCGGAGAGGTCGATGTTGTGCTCGGCGTTGTAGCGCTCGATCTGTTCTTTGCGCTCGTCGAGGTAGTCCCGGATACGAGAAAAGCGTCGGAAACGTTCGAACATCTCGTCGTCGAGAAATCTCACCGAGCGCATGTCTATGTTTATCGCTCGCTTGATCCGCCTGCCTCCACTCTCGGTCATGCCGCGCCAGTTGCGGAAACTGTCGGAGACCAGGGCGTAGATCGGGATCGTGGTGATGGTTTTGTCCCAGTTCTGTACCTTGATCGTCTGCAAAGTCATGTCGACTACCTCGCCGTCGGCCTCGTACTTCGGCATCTCGATCCAGTCGCCGATCTGCACCATGTTGTTGGCCGAAAGCTGAATGCCCGAGACGAACCCAAGAATCGGGTCGCGGAACACGAGCAGCAGCACCGCGCTGAGCGCACCCAGTCCGCTGAGGATACCGAGCGGCGACTGGTCTACGAGCGTGGTTAGCGCAAGAACGGCAGCAACGAGAAACAGCACGACTTTTGCGAGCTGCAGTATGCCCTTGATCGGGCGTTGGCGGGCGAACTCGTGGTGCTCGCGGTAGAGATCTCCGCCAACGTTTAGCCCGGCGTCGAGCGCCAGCGCGATCACCACAATCATCCAAACCTCGGCGATACGCCGAATCGCGAGCACAACCCACGGTACCTCCGGCGCGATCAGCGGCGCGCTGAGGTACAAAATCAGTCCCGGTACCACGCGCGAGAGGTACACCAGCACGCCGCGCTCAACGATCCTGTTGTCCCAGGTGACTCGTGAACGCAGCGCGAGCCGGTGTAACGCGCGTACGATTAATCGCCGGACCACGAAGTTCGCGCCCCAGGCCACCGCCAGGACGGCAATGACTACGACCACGCGCTCCGCGGCGAGCGCAAGCGGTGCCGAGAGTCCCCGAGCTTCCAGCCACCGCGAAATCAACAGATTGGTATCGCCCCAGTCAAACACACCCGCACTATAGCGGATTTTTCCTTTTTGTGGCGATGGGTGTGGTGGTTATTCGGACGTACTGATTCGGATCGGCCGGTTCTACGCGGGAATCCATACCGAAACCGAGGCGGCGTTGCAGGCGAAGGTTCCCCAGCCGTCTTTGTCGGTGACCACCGGCCGGCTCACGTGCTCGGTGAGGTCGGTGTAGGTTGTTTCGGGAGAGCCGGTCTGCATCCGCTTCTCGGCGTTGTCGGCGTTACCGAGCACAACCGCCATGCCGCCCGGGTTGTCGACGGTGCCGAGCCGGGTCCAGCCGATGCAGTTGGGGTCGTCGAGGTAGTCGTACTGTTCACCGAAGGCGTAGGCGCGCCGAGCGTAGAGAAACTTGTCGATCAGCCATTTGTGACTCTCCATCCAGATTTCGTATTGCTCTCCATCGCCGCCGGTATCGGTGTAATGCGCGCCGTAGTAATCGGCGGCAAACACGCAGGGGTAGCCGTCGCGACGCAGTAAGATGAGGGCGTAGGCCAACGGCTTGAACCAGGCCTCCACAACCGATTCAAGTGCCTGCAGCGGCTGCGAGTCGTGATTGCTCACGAGCGTCACCGCGAGGGTAGGATGGGTTGCAACCAGCGTATCGTCGAAGATGGTTCGCAGGTCGAACTCGTCTTCCTGGTTACCCGCGGCGGCGAAGTTGTAGTGCAGCGAGACGTCGAACAGCATGAGGTTGCCTTCGGTGGCCTCGATGAACTGCTCGAGTAACTCGCTCTTGCCCGACCAGTACTCACCTACCGCAAACATGTCGCGCCCGGCATGCCGCCGCACGTGTCGCAGCCAATCGAGGAAGAAACCGGCCTTCACGTGCTTCACCGCGTCGAAACGGAAGCCGTCTACGCCGGTGGTATCGATCAGCCATTCGCCCCAGTAGAACAGCTCGGTTCGCACATCGGGGTTGTTGAGGTCGAGGTTGCAGCCCATGAGATAATCGAAGTTTCCCTTTTCGGGGTCGACATCCTCGTCGAAAGCCTTGCCCTCAAACAGGTAAACCGCGTCTGTGTCGTGATCGAATGCGTTGTGGTCGGCGGCGTTGAAGTGCCACCAATGCCACTGCAGCGTGGAGTGCGCGCCCTTGCGCCCCGGGAAGGTGAACTGCGTCCAGGCCTTGATGGTCTGAAGCGGCCCAATCGGCTCGGTTCGGTCGTTGGGATTGTACGGCGTGGCCCGAAATTCCTCCGCCCGGTCGGCGCCCATTCTATGGTTGAACACGATGTCGGCGTACACCTGAATGCCCGCCTGTTGCGCGCGCCGAACCGCGCCGAGGTATTCCTCGCGCGTGCCGTACTTCGTGCGGACCGAGCCCTTTTGATTGAACTCGCCGAGGTCGAAGAGGTCATACACCCCGTAGCCGGTGTCGTAGCCGCCGGCCGCGCCCTTGTACGCCGGCGGCAGCCATACGCTGGTGACGCCCACCTCCGCCAGCGCCGCTGCGTTCTCGGCAAGTTGCGTCCAGAGCGTGCCGTCGGCGGGAGTGTACCAATGGAAGTACTGCATCATCACCCCGTTGTACTCGGTCTGTTGAGCGCGTTCAGCGTCTCGGCTGCTGTGTGTCAAGGTCGGCCTCCCAGGGCGCAAAATCAACATTGGCGCCTAATCGTCGAGGGGCTCATCGTTAGCTACGGGTTGCGCGCGGGTGCAAGCCTCGGCGCGCGTTGGTAGCGTTGCGCCCGGTTGCTATAGTATAACGAATTGGATGACGAGGGAACGGCTCAATCTACGACCAATTCTCCTGCTCGTCGGCGCACTCTGCGTTACGTTTCTCGCGCGAATGCTGCTATCGCCGCTTCTGCTGCATATTCGTGCCCATTACGCTTTGACGCACGCCGAAGGCGGCATGCTGTTCTTGGCAATGTCGGTCGGCTACAGCGTCAGCATGCTGCTATCGGGGTTTGTCGCCGAGCGCCTCGAGCACCGGGGAACGGTGCTCGCCTCGTTGCTGATTGTGGGAGCCGCGCTCGCGCTGATTGGGTTAGCGCCTCCCCTGCCGGTGTTTTACACCGGGTTGGTCCTGCTCGGCGCGGGGGCGGGGCTGTACGGGCCTTCAGGCATCACCACGCTCACCGACGTCGCGAAGGCCGAGCATTGGGGCAAAGCGCTTGCGTTGCACGAGATCGGGCCGATCCTCGGCTTCTTCGGCGCCCCGGTGCTCGCCGCCGTCGTGGTTCGGTACTCGAGCTGGCAGGCCGGGTTTTTTGTGGTTGCGGTTGCGAGTTTCATCGGCGCGGCGCTCTTCTCGCGTTACGCGGAAGGTGGGCGGTTTCCGGGGGCGCCGCCGAGCCCCAGGAACGTACTGCAGATTTGGTCGATCGGCCGGTTCTGGATCATCGCGTTATTCTTTGTGCTCGCGGTTGGGCTCGAGATCGGGGTGTACTCGATGCTGCCGAGCTTCCTGGTTGAGGTGCGCGGTATGAGCGAAGGTGTGACAAATTCGCTCGTGGGCGCTTCTCGCCTTACCGCGCTGGCGTTGATATTTGTCTCGGGATGGCTCGCGGACCGCATCGGAGCGCGGATCCTTATCGGTGCAATCGCGATCGCCGCGGGCTCGGTAACGGTCGGTATCGGCCTCGCTCGCGGGCCGCTCCTACTGGGCGCGGTGCTCTTGCAGCCGATGTTGATCGCGGCCTTCTTCCCGGCCGCCTTGATCGAACTCGCACGCGTTGCTCCGGCGCAGAGCAGAAACCTCGCGGTGGCGCTGGTGATCCCGGTAGCGAATTTGTTCGGTTCGGGAGCGGTGCCGGCCGTTCTCGGCTATCTGGCCGAGCGCGGGCAGTTTGCGGCGGGTTTTGTGTTGGTGGGAGCCCTCATGCCGGCCGCGACGGTGCTGCTCCCGTTGCTGCGCGGGGGAGACCCCCGGCGCGCCGAGGAGTGAGCGCAACGCGTCACGCGTCCTACAATCCTTCGATCATCGCTTGCGCCGCGAAGATGAGGCCGGTGCTGATAACACCGACCGCAATCGCCGCCGCGAGCCCTACAAGAAACGGCCGAACGCCGAGCCTCAATAGCCGTTTGAGACGGGTGCGCGCTCCTACCGCCGCAAGCGCCACCACCAGCGCGTGCACAGCGGCCTGCGAGAGCCCCGCGACGGTTGCGCTCCAGTGCTCGGCCGACAAGACCCAGAGCGCGCGGCCGGATGCCCACAACGAGACGTCGCCAACGGTCCGCAGCACCGACATGAGCACAAACCCCACAACAAACAGCGGTATGTACCTGCCGACCCAGGTCCATCCCGGCGGCCAGGTCACCGTGGCCACCCGCGTTCCGTTTGGGGCGCCTGGCGCGCCCGCGTCTGCCACGGCGCCCGCGTTACCGGCATCACCAGCATCACCGGCGGCGGCCGTACCGGCGGCAGCCGCTTCGCGGTGTTGAATCGCGATCACCGGGATCACCAATGCCATCAGGGAGTTACGCAGAAGCTTCGTGACCGTCGCCACATCGATTACGTCGGGCGCGGAGTATACCTCGGAGTACAGCAGCGCGGCGCCGGCTACCTGCGAGGTGTCGTGTACGGCCGTGCCCAAGAAGTAGCCGATTGCGGTATCCATGCCCCCAAACACGGTGTGCGCCAAGAACGGATAGAGAAGCAGCGCGAGCATGCCGAAGATCGTGATTGTGCTGATCGCGTAGCTTGTGTCTTCTTCCTCTGCACCGATGGTGGGCGCGGCGGCGACGATCGCCGAGACCCCGCAGATAGAGGTACCGACCGCGATCAGAGTGCCGAGCTTCTGCGCCACCCCGAAGCGATTGCTCAAGAGTCCGACAATCACCAAGGCGCAAACGACACAAACCGTCACCAGCGGCAACGCGAGCGCGCCGACGCGTACTACCTCGCCGACGCTTATGCGTATGCCGAGCAGCACAACGCCGATTCGCAGCACGCGTTTCATCGAAAACGCCAGGCCGGATTCAAGCACCTTCGGTAGCTCGCGGGTGTTGCCGAGCGCGATGCCCAGCAGCAACGCCACCATCACCGCCGAGACCGGGCTATCCTCGAACCCGAGCACGCGTGTCCCGAGATACTCGGCCGCCGCAACCGCCACAACCGCAACCACCCCCGCCGTCAAAACACCGGGGATTAGCCTTAGGGCGGCCTCGGCGTGCCGAGGTTTCGGTGCGGTCGGCGTCGTCATGGCTGCGATCTCCGCTCCGGCGTCGGGACGAACCGGGCCGGGTTGGGCTCGTTCTTGTTCAGTACAGGGGAATCGCCCTGCACCAGCTCGGTGTGCATGAGTCCGCTCGCAGTCGAGACGAGTACCGTCTCGTCGCTCTCTTTAAGCACCCCCGACTCACGAAGTTTTTGTGCCGCCACCACTACCGAGCCCACCTCCGGCGATGCGAATATGCCCTCGGTGCGCGCAAGTAGTTCCATGCCGTGCAGCATCTCGTCGTCGGACACCGTGATCGCGGTGCCTCCGCTCTCTCGTACAGCGTCGAGAATCAAGTAGTCGGCGATTGCCGCCGGCACCCGAAGACCGGACGCGACGGTGTGGGCGTTTTCCCAGCGTTCGGCGTGACGCGCTCCGGCGTTGAAAGCCCTTACGATCGGTGCGCAGTTCTCGGCTTGCACAACAATCATCTTTGGTCGCTTGGACCCGATCAGACCCATCTGCTCGAGCTCATCGAAGGCTTTCCAGATTCCGACGAGACCGGTTCCACCACCGGTGGGGTAGATCAATGCATCGGGAACGCGCCAGCCGAGTTGCTCCGCGATCTCTATCCCCATCGTTTTTTTGCCTTCCTGGCGATACGGCTCTTTGAGCGTGGAGCAGTCAAACCAACCGGCTGAGCCGGCCCCTCGCTTGATCAAGGTTCCGCAGTCGTCGATCAGCCCGTCAACCAGCAACACCGTGGCGCCGTAGATCCGGCACTCGTCTTTCATGACACTCGGTGTGTCTTGCGGCATCGCGACGATTCCGCGCAGCCCGGCCCGGCGCGCATACGCCGCCATCGCTGCCGCCGCGTTTCCGGCCGACGGCATTGCCACGGTGTCGACGCCGAGCTCCGCCGCGCGCGATACCGCGGCTCCCAACCCCCGAACCTTGAAACTTCCGGTTGGGTTCAGGCCTTCGTCTTTCACCAGCAAGCGTTCAAAGCCGAACCTCGAGGCGAGCTTCGGCGCCTCTAGTAGCGGTGTCCCGCCTTCACCGAGCGTGAAGGCATATGCCGGATCGGTGACCGGCATGATCTCGAAGTATCTCCAGAGGTTCCACTCCCGGTCTTTGAGCGCTTCCTTGGTCATGGACGCTTTCGCGCCTTCGAGGTCGTAGCGTGCGTACAGGACCTTGTTGCATTCGGGACAGGTTTTCATCACCTCGGAGTGCTTATGCTGCGCCCCGCAGTAGGTGCATTCAAGGTGTGTGATGTAGCTTCTCATGGATTGTCTTTCTCCTCGGCGCACTGCTCAGCGCAGGTTGCCGAGACTATAACACGGGTTTTTCAGACAAGGGTAGCGGTGCACAACACCCGCTTGTGGGCGGGGACTGAACCACGAGACCGACGGGGTGCCCGGCTCCGCGCCGCCGTGGCAGTCGCCGTGGCCCGCCGCCGTGGCAACCCGCGCCGCCCCGCCGCCGTGGCCCGCCCTGCCGCGCCGCGTGATACCGCGGCAGCTTGAAATCGCAAACCGTGTGGTATACACTCAAAACAATTGGTTTCAAAACATAAAGCCAGGTAGACAAGTACCTGGGTAAGGCAGCTCCCGTCGCCTCGGCGACCCCTGTGGTTTTGACACGGCCGGCAATTGGTGGGATCTAAGAATGCCAAAATCTTGCTCGCGTAACCCGCTTCACACCGTGCGGCTCGCAGCGGTGCTTCTGGGAGCGGCGCTTGCTGTCGGCGAGCCGGCTTTCCCGCAGTCCTCAGCGGAACCGAACTACGTCGTGGCGTTTGCTCAGGATACGCTCGATAACGACTGGCGCTTCGCGCAGGCCTCGGAGCTCGCGGATGAGTTCGCGAAGTACCCGGAGATTGAGTTCAGGTTGACGAACGCCCGTGGCTCAACCGCGTTGCAGGTAGAACACGTCGAGCAGTTCACCGAGCAGGAAGTGGACGTGCTCATCGTGAGTCCTCGTGACGGAACCGCGATGACGCCCGCAATCTCGCGCGCGTATCGCGCAGGTATCCCGATTGTCCTGCTCACGCGCAGAATCACCACCGACGACTACACGAGCTTCGTTGGGCCGAACGACCTCGAGATCGCCGCCGAAGCTGCGCGCTACATCGCGAGGAGGCTCGGCGGCTCGGGCCGCGTTTTCGTCCTCGAGGGCGTTCCTACCGCATCTACCGCGATCGACCGAACCGAGGGGTTCGTGAACGAGATCGAGCGGTACCCCGAGATCGAGATTGTCGCGATGGAGCCGGCGCATTATCTGCGCGGCGAAGCGCTTCTCGTGATGGACAGGTTCCTTGAACGCCAAGGCGCCACGCTTCACCAGGGTGCAAGCGCTCACCAGGGTGCCGATGAGGATCGTGGCGGGCCGCCCGACCCGGGGTTCGACGCGATCTACGCCCAGAGCGACAGCATGGCTGCCGGAGCCCGGATTGCGTTGGAGCACGCCGGGTACAACCCAGCCGATTTCGTCACGGTGGGAATAGATTACATCAGCGAGGCGCGCGAAGCCATTCGCAACGGCACGCAAGACATTAGCTACCTATACCCTACAAGCGCCGCGCAGGCCGCGCAGATTGCGATGGATATTTTGCGCGGGAACCTGGTGTCGCGCAATGTGACCGTTCCGTCGACAGCGGTTACGCGCGAGAACGTTGAGCTGGTGGAGCCGATATTTTGAAGACCCCTACGCGCATTCGCAGTAAACTGATTATCATGCTGTTGAGCGCGGGTGTGCTGCCGCTTGTGGTGACCGGCGCGGCGCTCAGCGTTTACATGCTTTGGTTCCACCAAGAAACCGCACGGGAGGTTTTCGACAGCACGTTTCGCGGTGTGCGCCGGCAAACCGAAGATACCGCACGGCAGCTCGAGGGTTTGCTCGAAGCTTTACGCGAACGCGAAGAGCTTGTTGCCAAGATTGGGCTGCTCAATCGATATCTGGAGCCGGATGACTACGACCCACTGGTTTTTGGGCCAACGCTCACCGGCCTTGCCGAAATGCTGCAGAGTTACGCGTACGGTACCCAGCTCGACTACCTCACTGTCTACGACGCGCGTGGCCGCATTCACGCCGTCTACTGCGAGCCGCTTTCTCCGGAGGTGCTGTCGACTGTATACGAGAACGGCGAGGCGCAGTTCACTGCGCTGCACAGCGTCGAATTTCTGCGAGAAACCCCGGCGGTTGATGCAGAACTGCTGCACGAGCAGTGTGGAATTGAGGGGTTCACAGTCTCGCGGCCGGCTGAGTTGTTCCAGGGGTATCGAATTTACGGCGATGAGCTGGTGGTTGAGCGTTCGGCCCTGCTGCTGCGGCGACGGCCCAACGGAGACGCGCAACAGGTAGGCGTTGTGCGCGCGGCGCGCGTTGTAGCGCCTGAACTCACGCGGGTTGCCGAGGTCTCACCGCGATTCGCCGGCGCCGTAGATATGCTGGACCTTGGGCTGCATCATCACGGTAGCGAACGTGTGTCCGGCGAACGTGTGTCCGGCGAGCGCCGGTCGAGCGAGCGCCTGCCGAGCAGTTTGCGGAAGCAGTTGAACGATATCTCGCCGGATGCATTCAGTCTGGAGAAGCCGGTGCAGCTCACAGACGGGGGCCTGTATCTCTCGGCTGCGCCGCTTCGCATCCAAGACGGACAGACCGTGTGGCTGTACGCCACAATGGGGCGTGACGTGGTCCGGCGCGAGGCTCTGGGAACCCTTGGGGTGATCGGCGCGGTTCTCGCGGCCTCCGCGCTTCTCATCCTACCGGCCGGGCTTGTGCTCGAGAAGCGGCATTTCGGCGCGCCTACCGGGGCCTTGATCGACGGGGTTGCTCGGCTCCAAGACGGCGATTACTCCACGCGGGTGCAGCTCGAGACCGGCGACGAGCTCGGGATGCTTGCCGACGCCCTGAACTCAATGGCAGCTCAGATTGAGCAGTACACCGAGACGCTCGAACAGAAAGTACGGGAACGCACGCAGGAGTTGGAGGACGCGAACAATGCCAAGAATCGCTTTCTTGCGCGCGTGACACACGAGATTCGCAACCCAATGAACGGCGTGTTGGGCGCCGGGCAACTTCTTCAGCACACTGCTTTGAGCGATGAGCAGAACGAGTACGTGCGGATGATCTCGGTGAGCGCGCAGCATGTGCTGCACCTCGTAAACGATATTCTCGATATCTCGAAGATCGAGGCCGGCAAGTTCGAACTCGAGCAGACTCCGTTCGATCTTCGTCCTCTGCTCGAGGAAGTGACCGCGCTGTACAAGCCGCAGCTCGCCGGCACCGCGGTGTCCCTGTCGCTCGAGGTAGGTGAGGATGTCCCGGCGAGGCTGATTGGTGACCCCGGGCGCCTGCGGCAGATTCTCGCGAATTTGGTCGGCAATGCCGCCAAGTTCACGCGTGAAGGCGAGATCGCGATAGCGGTGCACCGCGTTGAGTCGGATGATTCGGAGCGCGTGATGCTCGCGTTCAGCGTCAGCGATACCGGCGCCGGGATCGACCCGCAGCTCGTTGAATGGCTGTTCCGCGACTACACCCAAGCACGGGAGTCGCGGAGTTGGGCGAGCGGGGGAACGGGGCTGGGGTTATCGATCTCCCAAGAGTTGGTCGAGCTTATGGACGGCTCCATAGAGGTCGAGAGTACCCCTGAGGAAGGCTCAACATTTCGCTTCACCGCGGCCTTCAAGCGCTACGAGCCGCAGGATGTCTTTGTGTAGTGGCCGCGGGCGGGGCGGGGACACTGCGTGGGCAGATTTCTTTCTGCCGGAATGGTGCAGGGTATAGAGTGGCGCACCCCGCCTACGGCGGGGCCGGGCGTGCTTCAGGCTCCGCGCGTGAATCGGCGCGCTACTGTCGTGCGCGCGCCTCGCGCTCCGGTACGGCTGTGGGCTCAGGCGGCAACCTGCCTTTGTCTGCGGCGCGCC
>PUOW01000212.1 GCA_003552185.1 Spirochaetaceae bacterium | reverse complement strand
TGAATCAGCAGAGCACTCACTGTGGCAAAACTGCACACTGTGACGACAAAACTACAGAAATTTCAGTTATTCTGAAAAGATGTTGACTCAAGAGTAAACAGGCATAGTAGAAATACTTTCAGCCTCTGATCTTGCCTCTGATCTTGCCTCTGATCTTGCCTGCTGATGATTCAGCCTCTGATCTTGCCGCCGACCTTGTGTCTAAACGATCCTGTCTTTACAGTGTTAGACTCTTGCCTTAAACTCCCCTCCACTGCGTGGCCGGGTCACCGCACCCAGCTACAGCGGCGCTCTTGTACTATGCACTACACTCACGCTCCGGTGTTATCTGCTACAGCGGCGCATTCGCTATCTGCTACAGCGGCGCTCTTGTCACCGGCTACAGCGGCGCATTCGCTATCTGCTACAGCGGCGCTCTGGTATCCACACACAGTCACAGTCTGACTATCGCACACCTCAGTATTCACAAACTAAATAATGCTGTTGCACAGGGATTATGCCATGAGAGTTGCCGAATTATTTGAGGGCATTTCAGATATAGTTTTTCATCGTACTGGATTCAACAATTTAATTCAGATTCTTGAAAAAAACCAGTTTGAATTGCGTCCCACATTCGCCAAACGATCGGAACAAGAAACCACAAGGAAAAGAAAAGACCGATATTTCATGTCCACTGCCAGAACAAAGAACAGCAAATATATCAGTGATAGCCGAACACCTGTGTTGACGCTTGATGGTAGAAAATTAAAACAAAATTATTCTGGTTATGGTATGGACTATTTTGGTCCTTCTTTTAGAGAATTTGACGGTGGTAATTACGAGCAAGAAGATAGAATTTTTTCTGAAAAACCCAACATACCCAATGCCAAAAATTATATTTTACAGATTGAGATTGTCATGGAATATAATGCGGATCAGGCAGATCGCATCTTCAAAATTTATACTCAAGCCAAAAAAAGCAGCATACCCATTAAATTTTACGATAGTATCCCTGATCGGAACACTGGCAACAAGCCCCTGCCCGAAGAACAAGTCAGAGCAGAGTTAAAACGTAATCTAGCAAAGGTGGACAGAATGAGGCCGTTCACCCCACCCAGAAGGCCCATGTATGTTGGTGATACTGTTCCTGCTATATTTTTAGGGTTAAAGTTTGGCCCAGAAGATAACATTCCTGCGGATGTGAAACCCCGAATTGATGAATTTCTAAGAGCATGGCGGGGAATGGACAAAGGGTCTGTGCGGGCAGACTTTCATAATGCAGCCGCACAAGAGAAACACAGAAACCTAATCACAAAAATTGGTGCGTACATGAAGAAACACAATCTGAGCACAATTGAAGAGTTGGCTGAGTTTGTGTATCAGAAGTGGACCAATAACCAGTAACCTGGTTCCCCCACACAGTCAGCAACTGCACAGCCTGATTGCCACCGGCCCGGTCAGTGTCTGTCTCTGAGTTCCTGTGCTGGTCCGCCCGCCAGATAAATACCCTGATTATGAAAATAAAAGAAATCACAGCAATAACTCAGGTTTCTGAAGCCAGAGCCAGACCAGATCTAAACCCGAAGATCGCTGTGAATCAGTATATTTTAAATCACTTGGATAATGCTCGCCCTTTAAGAAATACGTCTGTGATAAACTCATTTGTGAACTTTACTGACCTTGACTTTATTGGTCCCAATGCTTTTCCTGAATACAAAACAACGCCAATAGGCATCTATGCCTATCCATCTGAATATGTGGTGATTGAATCGGAGGATTATTTCCCAATGCGGAAAGCAGTTCCTTGGGGCGGGATCTCTAAATATGCCAACATTTTTTCAGTGAAAGGAAACATTGTTGATCTTAGTACAATCAGTGCATCCACGGTAAAAGAATACTATCGAAAAATTATCAATTTGTATTTTCAGTATCGAGGAATTCAGAGAGGAACTCAGCAATGGAAAAAGGATATTGACTATCTAGAGAGACTTATTCTCATTTCTGAGTTCGATTATCATCCAACGCATCCAGAGATCGCCCCCGACGGCAGGCCGGGACCTACGCTCTGGAGAGCGACAAAAGACATGTCAGAGCTCTTGATGGAACAAGAAGCGACGGGTAATTTAACAAAAACCTGGGTCGCCAAAAGTCTCATTTCTTCATGGAGGAAACTGCTTCTTGCGATCGGAATCGATGGAGCAGTTGATAGAGCAGGAGGAGTCATTCATGAAAACGAACCAGTCCAGGCTGTGTTCTTTTCCAGAAAAGCAATTGAAAAAAATATCAGAGTGTATAATCGGTATTCTCCAGAAGAAGTAGAAGCGTCAAAAAAATCTGGAGAAATAGAAAAGTTTAAATCCAGGTATCCTGATCAAGTAGTTAGAGACACAGAATCAGATGCAGATTAAAAAAGTAGATACGTTATGAAAATCCAGGAAATTTTACTTAAAGAAACTCCGCTTCCTTCGGATTGGGACAAGACAGCGTTCTCATCAAAGACTTCATTTGCTCAGATGCTTATATATGCTGATAAACGAGCACAGCAGGTAGGACGGGGCAGTTCAAGAGTTGCTTTCAAAGTGAACTACCAGGGCCGCCCTACTGTTTTAAAAATAGCAGTGAACAACAGGGGAATCGCGCAAAATCAGGAAGAAACTCTGTTATTAGATGACTGGATGGTCGAACAGATAGGAATCACAATTCCCATGATAGATCATGACGAAGAAAATTCTGATCGGATTGCCTGGATTCATACCGAATTTGCGGAAAAAATTTCACAAAAGCAATTGGAAGGATTTTTTGGATACGATTTATTTGATATCATTTTGTATCTTGATCACCAATCAGGACACAGTGTTTCTAGATCTCCGCCGACTTTGCCTGCCAAAGTTCATAACAATGAACATTTCGGTAAGTTGCAGGATCTAGTTGTAAATTTTGCAATCCCCGCAGGAGATTTGGCAAGAAAAGCAAATTGGGGATTATACAAAGGCAAGCCGGTAATTATTGATCTGGGTTATACACAAAAAACTGCCAAATTATATGGCAAGACAAGATAAATAATCCTGTTAGGAGATACAAAATGCAAAGCCAAATTAGAGAAACCATTGAAAAACTGCAAAAGATTAACGAAGAAAGCACAGGCATTAACTCTACTAAAGATCTGCAAAATTTATATGCCGAGTTTATAAAAATTAGTGAAACTCTTGAACGTTCTTTAGACAGTTCTTTGCTGGCTCATGTGCCCAAAAACGAGAAGGGGATGCTTTGGAAAACACTAAGCGATGCAAAGCTTGATTACTCGGGGGCTATTTACAATATCATTAATGCTGCTAACAGGACTGGTGAGTTCCCAGAACTCTAACCCGCAATTGATTGATTCGGGTACGTATTTCTACGCGATTCTGTTACGAATGTCTTAGTGATGGGCATTTTGTCAATCTCCAAACACCGCATCCGTAACTCTATAATTTATTCTGATTTTAACCTTTAAATTTTTTTCATGGTTATCAAGCGTCAATCCATTTTTGATACACAAACTCACCCAAGTCATCTAGTGTTCGTAAATTGTTTTTCTTCATAAACGCGACAATTTGTGTCATTAGGTTTCTGTATTTTTCATCAGACACTGCATTGTGAAAATCTGCACGAACATTTTCTTTATCCATTGTCGGCCATTTTCTTAGAAAGTTGTCGATTCTCTGTTTCACATCCGCAGGAATATTTTGATCTGGATCAAATCGCAATCCTAAAAATATAGCAGGAACTGCATTACCTACATGCATGGGTCTTTTTCCTGGTGTATAAGGTCTACTCTTTTCTAAATTAGCAAGGTTGCGTTTTAACTCCGCTCTTACCGCTTTTTCTGATAATGGATTTTTACCAAGGTTTCTATCTTCTTTACTATCATAAAATTTTATTGGTATGCTGCTTTTCTTAGCCATACTATAGATTTTAAAAATATTGTCTGCTTGGCGGCCAGCATTATACCCCATGACTATTTCTATCATTAAAATATAATTTCGGGCACGGGGTATGTTGGGCTTTTGTGAAAACACTCGATCTTCTTGTTCATACTGACCGCGATCAATTTCTCTCCAGGATGGACCATAATAGTCCATACCGTAACCAGAATAATTTTGTTTTAGTTTTCTACCATCAAGTGTTAATACCGGAGTTCCACTGTCACTGATATACTTGCTGTTTTTTGTTCTCGCAGTAGACATGAAATACAAATCTGTTTTTTTCTTTGTGTATTCTTGTTCTATTGGCTTCGCAAATGCAGGACGTAATTCAAATTGATCCGTTTTGAGAATCCCAATGAGATTTGTAAATACAGTACGGTGAAAAACAATATCGGAAATTCCTTCAAATAAATCAGTGACTCTCACGGCATAATCCTATGTTACGAGAGTATTTATTCGTAATAGACAGATTGGAAAATAACTGGTATACTGTGGTGTACTGTTGTAGTATACTGTTGGGAATTGTTGTAGTATACTGTGGTAGTGTACTGTGAGTATACTGTTGTAGTATACTGTTGGGAATTTATGACTTATAGGAATCTGGGGTGCAATTTCATAATAGGTTTTCATTGGGGGCTGCATTGGAAGAACCAGTAGTAGTCAATCCAGCAATGACACTCGCAACTCCAGATTTCTTGTTGACTGGCTTCGTTCAAGCGAGTGTCGCCATACATTTGAACAGAAGTAGACCAGTAGTCACGTGCAATCAGATTGACCCGGTTTGCTTGAATGAGTATGTGTTTTGACACACCTTCTCTTTTGTCAAGTTCTTTGCTTAAATTTTCTATTGTTTTTCTAGTCTGTTCCTGCATTCTCTTTTCTTTTTTCCTGGTCAATCAGCAGCTGAAATTCATAATGGATGAGCACAGAATGTGCTGCTTGCCTTTGGGTTAGAAGTTTCTCACCGAACACAGACCTATCCGCTGCGTATAGAAACCCGTCAATTATGTATCTTACTAGTGGCTTCATGAATATATTATAACACCTTTAAAAAAAAAGTAAATACCCTATTAGAGATTAACAGTGAACAAATATGAGATTTAGAGAATTTTCCAAATTTATAATAAAGTCGCATTTGTT
>PUOW01000049.1 GCA_003552185.1 Spirochaetaceae bacterium | reverse complement strand
GCGACGAGGTGTACGCGACCTGGGGCGTGTACCCCGAACAGGTGCTCTCGTATCTCTCGCTTGTCGGCGACAGCTCGGACAACGTGCCCGGCGTCGCCGGAATCGGAGCGAAGACCGCCGCCGCGCTTCTGCAGCGCTTCCCGGACCTCGACTCGATCTATAGCTCTCTGGATCAGATCTCTTCGGCATCGCAGCGCAAAAAGCTCGAAGCCGGGCGGGACGAGGCCTACCTCAGTTACGACCTCATTACGCTCGAGTGCGAGGTGCCGCTCGATTTCAACTGGGAGAGGTATCGCCTAAAAGAGCTCAACCACGCCGCCGCGATCCCGCTGTTTCACGAGCACGGGATGAGCTCGATCGTGAAAGAGCTCGAGCAGGCCGCCGGCACCGCCGGCACCGCCGGCCACGCCGCCCGCGCCTCCGCGGAAACCGCCTCCAATGCCGGCGCCGATGCAGAAATGCCCGGCGGCGCAGCGGGCGGCGGGGATGCGCCCGGTGGAGCGCCAAGCGGCGCGTCCGACGAGGATGCGCCCGGCGGCGAGGATGCCCCCGGCGGCGCCCCACGCGGCGGGGCGGACGACCACGCGAGCGGCGCACCAAACGGCGCGCGCGGCGCCGGTATGTCCGGGGACACCGCCGTGCATCCCGGCGCCGGTGGGGGCGGCGGGCGTCAGGTGCCGCCCGAGCTCACCGAAGCCGGCGCGTACGTCACGGTCGAGACCCTCGCGGAGCTCGAGGAATGGATCGAGCGGTGTCGTGCAGCCGGTGTGTTTGCGTTCGATTGCGAGACCGACGGGCTCGACCCGCTCACCGCGCGCCCAATCGGCTTTTCGTTGGCCTCGGCGCCGCGAAACGGCTGTTACATTCCGCACTTTGGCCCCGACGGCGAGGTGCTCCCCGAGGACGAGCTTCGCGAACGCCTCAAGGCGCTGCTCGAGGACGAAACGCTTGCGGTGGTGGGGCAGAACCTCAAGTACGATTACCAAGTCCTAAAACGTTGGGGTGTCGTGATCGCGAATCCGGCCTTCGACACGATGATCGCGGCCTGGGTGCTCGATGCCGGTGCGTCCGGCTACGGTATGGATCGGCTCGCCGAGCAGTACCTGGGGTATGACACCATCAAGTACACCGATCTTGTGCCGAAGCCCGCGCGCGGGCAAGCCGCAACTACGCTACGCGATGTCGCGATCTCGGAGGTCACGCGCTACGCGGCCGAGGATGCCGATATCCCGTTGCGCCTCAGAGAGGTGATGCGCCCGCGCCTGCGCGAGCGGGGGCTCGAAGACGTTCTCGAGGATCTCGAGATGCCGCTTGTGAAGGTTTTGAGCGAGATGGAGTGCGCCGGCATCGGGCTCGATACCGAGCAGCTCGCGAGCTACAGCGGCGAGCTTGCCTTGGAGCTCGATGCCATCGAGGAAGAGATCTTTCGGCTCTGCGGAAAACGGTTCAACATCGCCTCGACCAAGCAGCTTCAAGAAGTGCTGTTTGAGGATCGGAAACTGCAGCCTGTTCGCAAGACCAAGACCGGCTACTCCACCGACACCGCGGTGCTGCAGGAGCTCGCGCGCGAGGATCCGGTTCCCGAGAAGATCCTGAAGCACCGGCAGCTCTCGAAGCTGAAGTCCACCTACGTGGATGCGCTGCCTCGGCTCGTGAACTCCGAGACCGGCAGACTGCACACGCAGTTTCAGCAAACCGGCACCGCCACCGGGCGCCTCTCGAGCCGCGATCCCAATCTGCAGAATATCCCGATCCGCGACGAGGAAGGTCGGCGCATTCGAAGCGCCTTTATCGCCGCGCCGGGCTGCGTGTTCGTGAGCGCCGATTACGCGCAGATCGAGTTGGTGATCCTGGCGCACCTTTCGCAGGACCCCGGCCTGCTCGAGGCCTTCCGCGAAGGCACCGATGTGCACCGCCGTACCGGGGCGCAACTGTTCGGCGTTCTCGACGATGAAGTAACCGCCGAGCAGCGCCGCATCGCCAAAACCATCAACTTCGGGGTGATGTACGGCATGTCGGCTTTTCGCTTGGCCGGCGATCTCGGTATTCCGCGACGCGACGCCGAGCAGTTCATACAAACCTACTTCCGGCGCTACTCCGGCATCCGTTCCTTTATCGACCGAACGGTAGCCGAGGCCGAGCAGTACGGGGCGGTCCGCACGCTGTTTGGGCGCGAACGTCGTGTTCCCGAGATCAACAATCGCAACCGCACCGTAAAGAGTGGGGCCGAGCGCGTTGCGGTCAACACGCCGATACAAGGAAGCGCGGCCGATATCGTCAAGCGTGCGATGCTCGCCGTGGATGCGCGTCTGCGCCGCGAAAAGCTCGAGACACGTCTGCTTCTGCAGGTACACGATGAGTTGATTCTCGAGGCGCCGGAGGCCGAACGCGAGACCGTCGTCGCCATCCTAAACGAAGAGATGCCGGCCGCGGCGGAGCTCTCGGTGCCGCTCCGTGTGAAGGTAGAGGTCGGCAGAAGCTGGGGAGAGCTGCACTAACGATGGTTCTGGGAATAACCGGCAAGTACTGCGCCGGCAAATCCGCGGTGAGCGAGGTGCTCTCCGCCTGGGGCTGGCACATTATCGACGTCGATCGGCTCGGGCACCACGCCTTGATCGAGAAGCGCGACGAGGTGCTGCAGCGTTTCGGACGGGAGCTTGACGACGGTGCAGGCGGGATAGACCGCAAGCGACTCGGTGCCATCGTGTTTCGAAATCGCACCGCGTTGCGCTATCTCGAGCGTATCGTCCATCCCTCGATGGTTGCGATGGTCGACAGCCGGCTCGCCGAGCTCGGCGTTTCCGGCGCCCCCGGCGGCGCGGGCGGGGCGGGCTCCGACGCCCCCGGCGGCGCGGGCGCCGCGGGCTCCGACCAAACCGCCGCGGACTCCGCGCCCGGCGCACCCGGCGCACCCGCCGAACCCGGCGCGCCCGCCGGAGGCGGCGCACCCGGCGCGCCCGCCGGAGGCGATCCGCCCGAGCCCGACTCCACCGCCGACCACGCTGCCGCCGGTGTGGACGCCGCCGGCGCGCCCGCCGGGCCTCGAGTCGCGATCAACGCCGCGTTGTTGTATCCAATGGGGTTGGCCGAACGTTGCGACCGGGTAGCGTGGGTTCATGCCGGTTTTTTTGCCCGGTTTCGACGCGCCCGCCGCCGTGACGGCATCGGGTTGTTGGAGATGCTGCGAAGGGAGCATGCGCAGAAGCGGATTCGGCCTCAATTCTATCGCGTGGATGTCGATATTGTTACTGTGACGAACACCGGCGAACGCGCGACGCTTGAGCGCCGCCTCCACGAGATTATCGCCGGTTAACGGCGTCTCCAGCTGAGATTACTGCAGGGGAAGACGGAACGAAAGAAGTATGGAACAGCACAAAGTTCTGATGGTAATTGTCTCGGTGACGTTGTTTCTCGCGGCGGTGGTGGGTATGAGCATGTACTTGCTGTACCCGCACGAAGCGGAAACCCCGCAGCAAGCGCGCGCCGAGGCCGAGGAGGCGCGCGAGCGGTTTGACCCCATCGAGTACATGCGGCGCCCCGACGAGTTACCGCGCCTTACCCTGCGCGATCCCGACCCGGAAGAAGACGTCATCATTGTGTACGGCGAGCGTGAAGACCGACGCGTTCGTCCCGAGGACGCTCCTGCCGAGGAAGAAGTTGTCGGTGACGAGGCGCTACGCATCCCCGAGATAGAGCGCGACCCCGAGGACCCCGAGACCCACGCGGACCCCGCGCCGGTTGAGCCCCGTGAGCCTCATGAGCCTCGAGAGCCGGAGGCGCCGGCTGAGGAGCGCGTTACCGAACGCCGCCCGGAGCCCGAACCCGAAGCGCCGCCGGCCCCCGCACCGGCACCCGAACCCGAGCCTACGCGCGAGCGCGTTACGGAGTACTGGATTCAGGTGGTATCGAGCCCGCGGCGCGACACGGTGCAGCGCGCGCGAGAGAGGTTGGACCAACGCGACCTCGGTACACGGATCACGACCACCGAGGTGAACGGCAGCACCTTCTATCGACTTCGTATCGGGCCGCATCGCAGCAAACCCGAGGCCGAGAAGTTTCTCGAGCTCGTGAGCGGCCTCGACGGCTTTGAAGAGAGCTATATCTCCGAGGAGTATCCGCTACGCACCGTCAGGCAGTAGTCGAAACTCGGTCTTAGATCTGGTACTCCGGCGCCTCGGCTTGCTTTTGTCTGCGGATGTGGTCGATCGGCGGGTTGTAGATTGTACTGCCTGCCGGCACCGAGCTTGTGAGCCAGACGTTGCCCCCGATTATGGAGTTGCGCCCGATAACGGTTTTGCCTCCCAGAATAGTGGCTCCGGCATAGATCGTGACATCGTCTTCTATGGTGGGGTGGCGTTTCTTGTCGGCCGCCTCTTTCTTCACGCTCAGCGCCCCGAGCGTAACCCCCTGATAGATCTTCACATTACGCCCGATGATCGTGGTTTCACCAATAACCACCCCTGTTGCGTGATCGATGAAGAAATACTCGCCGATCGTTGCGCCGGGGTGAATGTCGATCCCGGTCTGCCCGTGAATATGCTCCGACATCATCCGCGGAATGAGCGGCACGCCGTCGTTCCAGAGTTCGTGGGCGATGCGATGCACCAGGATCGCCTCCACTCCCGGATACGACAGAATCACCTCTTCGTGAGACTTCCCGGCAGGATCCCCGAGAAAAGCGGCCTCAACGTCGAGGCGCACCCGCCTTCGAATGTCCGGGAGCTTGCCGAGTAGATCGAGCGCAAACTGTTCCGCGGCGTGCCAGGTGTGGTCGACCTCGCTGCGCCCGTGAAGCTCGAGATCGTTGACATGTTTGAAGCGCAGACTCTTTTGAATCTCGGTGGTCAGACTTCGGCACAGTCGACAGGTTTTCTCGCCGATCGTGTGCCGCAAGTTGTTCTCGTGTAGCTGCTCATCGGCCCGGTAGCCGGGGAAGATCAACGACTCGAGGTCGTTCATGATCGCGATCACGCTTGAGCGCGACGGTAGGCTCGGTCCCCCAATGTGATTGATAGCACCGAAGCGCTGGTACGAATCGTGAATGCTCTCAACGATATCATGTAGCTTCTTCTGCATGCGTCTATCAATACGGCCCTTCTCCGCAGTTGTCAAGCGCTCGGC
>PUOW01000424.1 GCA_003552185.1 Spirochaetaceae bacterium | reverse complement strand
TATCCCGGAAGTGCTGCCAGCGCTCCTGAGCGAACTCGCGCTGACGCTGAAGCTCACGGCGCATGCGGCGCTGCTCTCGTGCGGCCCGGCGACTGCCGTACATTCCGCCCAGCACGCTCCCGCCGATTGCGATTGCGGTCCACGGCATATCAGTTCCTCGCTTTCACGTTGCAATTCAGCCGCATACGGCTATTAAAACACCTGGGGCAGGTGCTCGCATGAGCTGTCGCCGGCTGCAAAGAAGCCTGGTGGGCTCCTCCCTTACAGCGTCGGAACCCCGGCGACACCCATGTAGCGCATCCTGATCCGCTCCTCGAAATGAAACGGCAAATTCCCGAGAACCGTCTCTGTGTACTTCCACCTCATCCTGTAGTTCGTATTCCCGGACCTTCCAAGAGCGACAGTGTGTTTCCATATCTGCCCAACAAACCCGCCCCCAAATGGCGGGAAATACCGCATGGCAAACCCCTGCAGTGTGTGCATCTGAATGTAGTCGTCTCTATGGGGCACAGAAAAGTTGACCCGTCGATCAAGGTCTGCCCCGCCAGATCCTACAACCGATATGGCATTTTTAATGTCCAGGTAGCTCTGCCCCGAATCAAAAACCACATTCGAGTCTTCATCAAAAACCATCAGGCCGTGCGTGCTTCCATCGCGACCGGACCCATTCGAGTCGAAAATTGCAAAGTGGATCTGAGTGCCAGAAAGTCCGTCCGCCTCGAAACGAATCCCCGTCCATGCCCCCGGAGATCCACTCAGCCTAATATCCGAAACAGTCCCTGACCCCCCGCTGGTGACTGGAAGACGAAACATGCAGATAGGTGGTGCGTTGTCCGATGACGAGAAGCTATACGTGTAACGGCCGCTACCACCTATCGACAGGGTTCCTTGCGATAACAGCTTGTGGTTCCTGTAATCCTGGTCAATCAGGACCTCGCCATTGGTATTTTCGATTTTGATCCCGAACGACGACATTACAGCACTCCCCGATTAGGCATAAGCAAAAACCAGAAGCTGCCCGGCATGGTGGTCCGCAAAGTCTGATTCCGAGTGCGGGGACCAGCTCACTGTTTCCCCGCTAACGCTTACCTGATGAGGGACAACACCATAACTGCTATTCGACACCCCTTTCGCTATGACCATGGCGACCCCCTTGTTAGGGTCAAACCCGGGAACCGTCACGCTACCCGAGCTGCCACGGCTGATGTGCCGAGAAAAAAGCAGCCGGGTGATTCGAGACGTGAGGCTTACACGAAGCTGGCCGTGCTGGTTGTAGATCTCAATACCGTGAGCCATGGTCCACCTCGCTTATAGCTGTCCAATCCTCACCCTGAGCCGTCTACCGTCGTGAACATTGATCCTGTTCGGCGTGATCTCCAGGCGAGCACCAGTTCTGCCTGACCTAAGATGAAACGTACCGCCCTTGTCCAGGTTCCACCCGCCGTTCGGCCAGTTGTTGCTCCGGATGAAGCTGCCGATGTAGGCGTTGGTGATCGAGCCATGCTCGATGTTGGACATGATGAAGTTGCCGATGGCGCCGGAGATCTTGTCGACACCGACCTCCCCGATCTGCGCATCCCCGATCTGCGCCGAACCGATAAAGGCAGCGTCCATGTAGGTGCCGGGTTCCAGTGTGACGCCGTTGACTGTCTGCTGAGAGGTCAGGTGGAAGAACGGCGAACTCTCCTCCCCGTTCGGCCCGGCGATCGCGAATTCGTCCGCGACGATCGCGAACTTGCTGGGGTTGCCGCCGCCAGCCACCAGGCCGAACCCGACAGCGTGGTTATTCGCGTTCAGCCGCACCGAATACTCGGCCTTGACGTTCGCCATGTCGTTCTCGAGGTCGCTGACCGCGGAAACCGAGGCCTTCGTCTGGATCGCGGCCTCGTTGCCGTCGATATCGACCTGCAGCTGCGTGACCGCCAGCGCCCGGGCCGACTCCTCGTCACTGATGGCGTCATTCAGTTGGGTGATCGAGGCCTTGCTGTCGATGTCAGACTGCAGACTCGTCTCGAGGCTGGTGATCGCCGTTGTCCGGGCCTGCTGCTCGTCGCTGATGGCCTCGTTCAGCTGGGTGATCTCGGCCTTGCTGTCGATCTGCCCCTGGAGGCTGGTTTCGAGGCTGCTGATCGCTGACACCCGGGCGGATTCTTCGTCAGAGATCGCCTGGTCTACGTAGGTAATCGCGGCCTTGGTATCGATGTCGGACTGCAGGCTTGCCTCGAGATTGTTGATCGACAGGATGCGTGCCGACTCCTCATCGCTGATCGCCTGATTGAGCTCGGTCTTGGTCGCCCGCGTAGCAACGTCCTGCTCGAGATCCTGCACACCCGTCTCGAGCTGCGAGATCGTCTTAGCCTGCGAGCTCAGGCTTCCCTCATTCTCGGTGATGCGCGTTTCGTGGCTCTCGAGGCTTGCGGCGTGCGCCACCACAGCCTCGCCCAGCGAAGCGTAGTCCCCGATCTTCTCCCAATACTGGTCATCCGTGGGCAAGGGGGATGGCGCGGTCATGTTCTGCAGCGCCCGATACAGCCCGCCCTCGTATCTCGCAATCGTGTTCTCTGCCCAGTCCTCGTTCTCGTCGAACTCCGGAGTCGCTGCAAGGTCCGCAATCTGCGACTCAATCACGTCGATCTGAGCATCGATCTCGCTGTCGAGCTGCTTCAGCCGGCTCGCCACCGAACCGGTCAGCGTATCCGGGCCGTCGACCAGGTCGATGCGCTCGCGCAGGTGCTGCGCCAGGACACTCTCGTCCAGCTTGTCCTCGAGAATGTCGATCAGGTAGTTCGGGTCCGGCGGCGTCTCTGCCGACTTCGGGCCGACCACGGGGCCGTTGACACCCTGGGTCGAGACATTGCGCACCCAGTAGTATCCCGTCCAGGCGCCGCCCACCACGTCCGCGTACATCACGCCGGTGCTCGACCCGACCCGCACCGCCTGGCCGAAGTCGTCGACCGTGGCACGGAAGATGTCGACCCGGTCGTGGTTGCTGTAGCGCTCGGGCTCCCATACCAACATCACCCGGGTGAACAGGCCGCTCACGGTGAGGCCGCGCACCGCCGGCGGCGTGGTCACGATCGGCAGGCCGTCATCCCCGATCGATCCTGCCCCAGGCTCATCAGGATTTTTTATATCCGACCCAGCCACGATGCCAGCGCCCTGAACCTCGAGCACGCCGATCGCCTCCAGGTCGCGCACGGTCAGCTTGGTGTCCTTGGGGTCACCCCGGACACCCTCACCCACCTCCAGGAACTGCTTTACCGACTCCAGGAAACTGCGCAGGTTCGCGTCGCCCAGCCCGGGGACAGAGGGAAGCTGCGTCGTCCTGGTAGCCTTGTACGGGGTCAGTCGACGAACCGGCATCAGGAAGCCACCTCTTCCGGGGTTTCCCCGAACGTGATCTCTGCCACCTGATCAGTGCCGTAGACCTCCACCTCCCAGTCCATGCCGGTATAGCCGTCCGGCAGCACGAAGGGCTCCCGGTCATGCACCTGGCGGTCCAGGATCTCGGCACCGTCGGCCACAATGCGGAAATGCAGATCATCGTAGCTGTTCGCGATCACGCGGGCCGCACCCATGTTGACCGGGTACGCGGTATGGATGACCTTCGACAGCCAGGAGCCTTCCATCGGCTCCGAGCTGGCATCCCAGGCCACGATTGCGTCGTCGTCCAGCAGCAAGTAGAGGAATTCGCTCTCCGGGTCCCGGAACCCGGCCACAGCATGGAAGTCCAGCTCGGTGAACCCAAGCTCCGGGTCGCGAGGGTCGAAAACGAACCCACCCTTGTCGCCCGCACCGTCATCGTAGAACCCGATATAGCGCCCCTCGTACTCGAAGGCGTTGATCGTGTGCGGGTGATAGTGCGCCCACTCGTCCGCTCGCATGTGCTGCCGGGTGATCAGCTGCGCACCGCTTGCAGAGACGAACACCAGCCCGTCTGCCGACGCATACACGCAGCCGTAGCCCAAGGACACCATGGAGCGCTTCGAGACGCAGGCCTGGGTCACCTCGAGCCGGCGCATCGACATGGCCCGCGGGTCCGTGCCCGTGATCAGGTACGGAAGCCCCTTGGTGGCCACCACGACATGCACGTCGAAAACACCAACCGCAACGATCTCGTGACCCACCGAGAGCCCGTAGAATCGCGGCCAGGCATGCGGTCGATACGGCTCCGAGAAGTAGACCGTGTCGTCATCGAACCCGACCGCAATACCTCCCGGCATCAGCTCCAGGCCGCGCAGGCCTTCCGGCGGCGGGTCCCACTCCAGGCTCGGCAGCGGGTCCGCAAGCTCAGTACTGAGCCGAGTGTCTTCGTAAGAACTCTCCCCCAGCGGGAGCTCTTCCACAAACCGGAACGCTGCACCCTGAGTGCCCGCATTCGAGCGGTAGATGCGTCGCTTCTCAAGCAGCCTGCCCGTCGTTTCGCTCGAGAGCGCCGGGGGCAAGGTGAGCGAGACTTTCTGCGTCGGGCCGACATCGATCTCGTCGGAAACCTCCGAGGGCGGCCCCTCCTCCCCGAACTCAGTCACGTAGGTATGCACATAGAACCGGCGCTCCTGAAGCGCGGGATCGTGATAGATCTGCACCGTGCCAGAGACGAAATCGGTGTAGTTGACGTTCTCCCCGTCCGAATAGGCAACCTCGAATTCGGTGTCACTAAGGACCCTGACCTCGTACTCGGACGTGTTCAGCAGGTCGGCCAGGCCCGATTCCGGCGGGTCGGCTTCGTCGTCGACCTCGTCAGCCTCGATCGAAAACCGCACGACCTGCCCATCGCTGAACCCATGGGGCGACTGCGTCGTGACCTTGATCGGGCGCGTTTTTTCGATCGAATCGATGTCGACAGCGTCCTCCGTCTGCTCGGTCGCCTGGATGACCTCGGCAGGCTCAGGGACCCCGAGCTTGTAGCTGACGACCGGATACTCGCTGCCCCCGGTATAGGCCTGCGGCGTCATCGTGTAGCGCGGCTCGCCGTAGCGGGAATCCCCGGCGAAGTAAACGCGCTCCCACACGTCCCCGATCACGGGCGCCTGGATCAGGTCGACGTCTCCCGGGTGCCGGAACCAGTACTGTCCGGAGCCGGCCTTCCAGCGGTAGATCGTGCCAATCGAGCCGCCGGCCAGGGTGATCT
>PUOW01000197.1 GCA_003552185.1 Spirochaetaceae bacterium | reverse complement strand
TGATGGAAGGCACCGCCAAAGCCGACTCGGTTCGTTGTGTCGATATCGCGACGAAGCGCGCGGTCAAGTCGATGATGCTACCGGGAATCATCGTGCTGCTGGTGCCGTTGGTGCTCGGGTTTACCCTCGGTCCGCGTGCGGTAACCGGCTTGCTCGTCGGATCGCTCTTAACCGGGTTTCTGATGGCGATCATGATGTCGAACTCGGGCGGCGCTTGGGATAACTCCAAGAAGTATATCGAGTCCGGTCAGTACGGCGGTAAGGGAAGCGAGGCGCACAAGGCCTCGGTCATCGGCGACACCGTCGGCGATCCGTTTAAGGACACCGCAGGGCCTTCGCTGAACATTCTCATTAAGCTGGTCGGTAAGGTTGCGGTTATCTTTGGGCCGCTGTTCGTCGCGATGATCGCGCTCGACTAAGCCGGGCCCGCCGGCGAGCCGACTGCGAAGCAGCCGGGCGCCATACGTGCGCGCCCTACATGGGCGCAAAAAAGGGGCGTAAAAACGGGCGGCCGACCCGCATCCCAGCGGATTACGGCCGCCCTGTTTGTTGGGGGTGTGCTTCTTGCCGGCGCTTCGGCCGCTATCCCGGAAGCGTCTCGAGCGCGGTCTTCAGCAGCAGGTGCGACGAGGTTGCGCCGGGGTCTTGGTGCCCTGCGCTGCGCTCGCCGAGGTAGCTGGCGCGGCCCTTCCGCGCGACAAGCGGCACGGTGTCCTGCATGCCTTTCTCGGCCGCCGCGCGCCCTTTCTCCAGAACACCGGCGAGATCTTCGCCGGCCTCTTGTGCGGCCTTCATCGCCTCGAGCGCGGGGCCAAGCGCATCGAGCATCGTTTTGTCGCCGGGCTCGGCTTTGCCGCGCTGTCGTACACCCTCGATGCCGGCCTCGAACATCGCAACGATATCTGCCGAGGTGAGCTCTTCTTTGTCGGAGCAGACGCCGGCTGCGCGAAGGAAAAAGGTGCCGTAGAGCGGACCGGCGGCACCGCCGACCGACTGCACCAAGGTCATCCCGACGGTCTTCAACGCAGCACCTAGACCCAAATCCTGCCCGGAAACCTTGTCGACCACTGCTGCGAAACCGCGTGCCATGTTTATACCATGGTCTGCGTCCCCGATTGCGGAATCTAGCTCGGTGAGGTAGCTTTTGTTATCGGCATACACCTTCGCCAGTTGTTCCAACCACTCCACAACTTGTTGTTTCGTCGTCATACGCCTCTCTGTACTCCCTTTGCGTTGAATTCCCACCGTAGCGTTTTCGAGCATTGGTTCTTTAGGTGGCGAGAGTAGTATAAGCCCGGGTTTTCGCGGTTGTCTATGGTTTTGGCCGGTTGAGGGTGGTGTGAGCAAGGCCTCGCCCGACACGCGGCCCACAACACGGACCTTTTTCGGGTTTGACGTACTTAACATGTGTATAGTATTCTTCTGAAGCCATGTTGTGTCGAGCCCGCGATCTCGAGAATCCGATTCAAGCCACCGCCGGCTCTTGGCCGAGGTTTTCCGCATCGTGCGGACGCATAACCGAGCTTTCGGGCCCCGGCGCGCTTGACGTATTGTGCCCAATCCTGCGTGAGGCACAACAGCAGGCGGCCCAATACGTTTCTGCGAACGGCTCGAAGCGCAGAGCCGACGTGCCCGAGGCTTCGCGCGTGGTCTGGATCATGACGCATCAAGCGCTACCGTTCGCGCCCGATCTTGTAGCCAACGGCGTAGCGGTGCGTGATATCGCGTTTGTGTTTACATCGGCCCCGGTTGCGGCCGCTCAGGCGGCGGAGCAGTGTCTCCGCAGCAACGGAGTTGATCTTGTGATACTAGATTTTGCAAATCCTGCGGAAGACCTCTGCGCCACGCACGGCTACGCCGCAAAGGAGCGCGCCGGGGACGAAGTGGGTTCGGAAGATCGGCGGGGCCAAGCGCAGCTGCGCCACGGGGAGCAACGGCGCCGGCGGAAACAACTCAGCGAACGGTTGCGTGCAATCGACAACGCGGTGCTCGGCCGTCTGATGCGCCTCTGCCGCCGGTCGCATGCTGCGATCCTCGCAATTACCGAGCAGCCCGGCGATCTTGCCGGGTCGCTGGTCTTCACACGGTTTACGGCGGAGCGTGGTCTCATTTCGTCCGCCGATGCCGACGGCGTTACCGGTAGTCGTTTCGTCACATCGTTGAAAATCGTGAAATCAAAAGCCGGCCCGCCGAACGCGGTGTATCGCGAGGTTCTCCGTGGCCCGTACGGCATGCTGTAACATTGTAGAGTTCCCGGTGCAGGTGTTGGCGCAACGCATGCCGCAGCTGCGCGATCTGCCGCTCGTTGTGCTTGCCCAGGAGACGCCTCACGCACCGGTTATCGGCTACAGCGCCAAGGCGTTTGAACTTGGCGTGCGCCACGGAATGCGCTACTCGGCGGTGTTGGAGTTTGCCCCACAGGTGCAGGCCGCGACGGTTTCGCAGGCCGAGCTCGACGAGGTGCATGAACGACTGTACGCCGTCCTACAAACCTTGAGCGACGAGGTGCTGCAGACCCGCAACAACCCGGGGGTGTTCTGGGTAAACGCCGGCGGTTTCAAGCTGCTCTACGCAACCGCGCAGGAGTTTGCCGAGCGGCTCGCCGGCGAGATATCACGGTTGGGTTTTAGGGCGCGGATTGCGGCGGGGTTCACTCGCTTCGGAACGTATCTCGCCACCGCCGGCGCCGGCGCCACGGCCGGCGCGGGCAACGCGGGCGGCTCGTTCACCCCGGAGAGTGTAGCCACGGTGTTTCGCTCTATCGCCCAGGAGCGGCGCCTGGTCCACCGTTGTGCGCTTCGGCCGGTGCTGCGGTCCGACCGCGCCGCAACGCGTCTCACTCGTCTTGGTATCAACACGGTGGGTGAGCTTCTGCTCCTGCCGCGCTCCGAGATTCGCTCAAGGCTCGGTGAGGAGGTGGAGCGGCTATATCTAACCGCACTCGGGGAGCGCGATCTACCCGCAGAACCGCTCGAACGGAGCCACCGAACCCCGGTTGCTCGAAGATCCCCCGAGCAGGCGCTCGTCGGCAGCGAACAGATCCTTGAGGTCATTCAAGAAATGCTGAGTTCGGAGCTTCGGCGAGTTCGCCGCGGCGAGCAGGTTGCAGAAATACGGCTCACACTCGAGCTCGAGCGGGGGGAAGAGCATCGTGAGCAACTACGACCCGCGCATCCTACCGAACGGTGCGAGTTGCTTATGCGATTGCTGCGCTTGCGGCTCGAGTCCCGGCGGCTCGAGCACCCGGTGCGTGCAGTTGAGCTCGCGCTCGATCTTCGCAGAGAGCGTGCGCGCCAGAGTATGTTGTTTCCCGATCTCGAGCCGCAGCGTACCGAGCACACCGGTGAAAGCTTGCCCGCCGACCTCGGTGCACGCTTCGGGGATGAGGTGGTGGGGCGTCTCGAGCCCTCGGCGCACCAGCTCCCGGAGCGTCGCGTACGCTTTGTAGCACAGTCGGAACCGCTCTCGAGACCCGCTGCGCACGAGCGCGAGAATGCGCACGAACGTGAAAACGCGAACGAGCGCGAAAACGCGCCGCAGGACCTCGGAGCGCCGCAACACGAAAGCGTGCAGGTAGTGCGCCGCGCGTTCCTTACGCCGCAGCGTTTAAAATCTCGGGGGGTGCCGGCCGGAGCGCTCTTCGGCCCGTACGCGCTTTCTTATGGATGGTGGGAGAGCTCGGAACGTCGGCTGTACTACTATCTGGTGCCGGAAGCGAGCTCCGGCGTGCTCGCGCTTACCGCGGTCTGGCTCTACTACGATCTCGAGCATGCATGCTGGATGGTGCAGGGCACGGTGTGACTCGCGCGTAATGACCGACTACACTCCGTTATGGTGTAAAAGCAATTTCTCGTTTCTCGAAGGCGCCTCGCATCCCGAGGAGCTCATAAGCACCGCCGCCGAGTACGAACTCTCGGCGCTCGCCTTGACCGACCGCGACGGGTTGTACGGCGTGGTCCGCGCGCATCAAGCCGCGGCGGAGTGCGGGGTGCGCTTGCTGATCGGTGCCGAGATAGCGATAGAACCGTCGGCGCGCGTGTTGCTGTACGCGATGAACCGCGTAGGGTACGCAAACCTATCGCGCTTGATATCGCGCGGGCGACTTCGCAGCGCAAAGGGCTCGTGTCGGCTTTCCGAACAAGATCTGTATGAACACGCCGAAGGGCTACTCGCGCTGAGCCCCGACGGCTGCGCTCGCTTCGAACCTCGCGCCCTTCTTGACCGTGAGGAGCCCTCGCGGCTTGCCCGCTTGCGCGAGGTATTTCGAGACCGCCTGTACCTCGGCATCGCGCGCTACCGCCTGCCGCACGACGACGAGCGTACCGAAACGCGTACCGCGCTTGCGCGACGCCACGGCGTGACGCCCTGCGTTGCGCCTGAGGTGCTGTACCACGACCGCCGTCGGCGGCGACTGCAGGATGCGCTCACCGCAATTCGATATAACACACCGTTGAGGGAGGCCGTCGAGCTTCTGAGGCCCAATGCCGAGCACGTGATCCTAAGTCCCACCGAAGCGGCGAAGCGGTACGCCGGGGAGCGCGATGCGCTGGAGGCCACGCACGAGATTGCCTCCCGCGTGGAGTTTGCGCTTACCGAGCTACGCTATCGCTATCCCTCGGAGCGCTTGCCGAACGGATACACCAGCGCCGAGTGGCTGGCCGAGCTCGCCTACCGCGGCGCGCGCCGGCGTTATCCGTCGGGTATACCGGCCGAGGTCAAAGCGCAGCTGCATCGTGAGCTCGCGACGATAGAAGACCTGGAGTATCCCGGGTATTTTCTGACGATGTGGGAGATCGTGCGGTTCTGCAACTCGCGCGGCATCCTCTGCCAGGGGCGCGGCTCGGCGGCAAACTCCGCGGTCTGCTACTGTCTTGGGATTACCGCGGTTGATCCGGTTCGGATGCAGCTGTTGTTCGAACGTTTCTTGTCTCGCGAGCGCGCCGAGCCGCCCGATATCGATCTTGATATCGAGCATCACCGTCGCGAAGAAGTTATTCAGCATGTGTATCAGGCCTACGGGCGGGATCATGCCGCGATGGTCGCGAACCTCATCCGTTACCGGCCGAAATCGGCGGTGCGTGATCTCGGAAAGGTGCTCGGGATAGAGCTCTCCACGATCGAGCGAATCGTGAAGTTCTTGGGGTATCGGGCCGAGTCGATCGAGAGCGCGATCGAGGAGGCCGGCTGCGATCTCAGCCTCGCGAGCTTCCGCAACCTCGCCGATCTCGCACTCGAGCTGCAACACATGCCGCGGCACCTCTCTATCCATCCCGGCGGCTTTCTGCTCGGCGCCGAGCCGGTAAGCACCGTGGTGCCGATCGAGAACGCCTCTATGCCGGAGCGCACCGTAATTCAATGGGATAAAGACGATATCGAGGCGCTCGGGCTGTTCAAGGTCGATCTGCTCGGCCTCGGGGCGCTGTCGCAGCTGCGCTACGGGTTTGAGCTCATCCAGAAACACCTTGGCCGACGGCTCACTCCGGCCGGTATTCCCACCGACGACCACGAGGTGTACAAAATGATCGAGCGCGGCGACACCGTCGGGGTGTTTCAGCTCGAGAGTAGAGCGCAGATGGCGATGCTCCCTCGCCTTCGGCCGCGGAAGTTCTACGACCTCGTGATCGAGATCAGCATCGTTCGCCCGGGCCCGATAACCGGCGGGATGGTGCATCCGTACTTGAAACGGCGGCGCGGCGAGGAGCCGGTGTTGTACCCGCACGAAAGCCTCCGACCGGTGCTCGAAAAGACGCTCGGCGTGCCGATTTTTCAGGAACAGGTTATGAAGCTTGCGGTTGTCGCGGCGGACTATACCCCGGGCGAGGCCGACCAGCTGCGGCGCGACATGGCGGCCTGGCGCCGGCGCGGCAGTATAGAGCGCCACCACAAGCGCTTTGTGGAGCGCATGGTCGCCAAAGGCATTGCGCGGCGCTTCGCCGAACAGGTGTTCGAGCAGATTCGAGGTTTCGGGGAGTACGGGTTCCCCGAGAGTCACGCCGCGAGCTTTGCTTTGATTGCGTACTGCACCGCCTATCTACGTAGGCACTATCCGGCGGTCTTCGTCTGTGCGTTGCTCAACGCCTACCCCATGGGGTTTTATCGACCCGCAACGGTAGTGGAGGACGCCCGAAGGAACGGGGTGGAGGTGCGACCGGTCTGCGTGGTGTCAAGCGAGTGGGACTGCACGCTCGAGCCTTGTGAACCGCACCGCCGGCAGCCCGACGCGGCTCTCGCGGTTAGAATCGGCCTGCGCTATGTGAAAGGACTCGGTGAGAGCGACCGGCGGCGCATTCGGGACGCGCGTGTGTGCCTCGGCGAGCAGCCGGGGGCCGCCGAGGCGTTCTGCGACCGCGCCGGGCTCTCGTCCGATGCGCGCGAAGCGCTTGCCGCCGCCGGAGCGTTTGCGCGGTTCACGGCTCGGCGGCGCGACGCGTTGTGGCGAAGCTATCGCCCCGCGTACACCGAGGACGCGGTCGCCGAGGTTCTGCTTGCATACGAGCCCGAGCACCCCGAGTTCGAGCATCTTTCGCGCTTCGAGGAGATCGGGTGGGATTACGGCGTAACCGGTCATAGCACCGGCGGACATCCGATTGAGCAGTATCGCGACCGACTGCAGGCGCAGGGCTTCCCCGACTCCGGTGCGCTTGCGGCGCTTCCCGGCGGTAGGCGCGTCCGGTACGCCGGCATGGTGATCTGTCGCCAGCAACCGTCCACCGCCGGCGGCACGGTGTTCATGACGATGGAGGACGAGTACGGATTTGTAAATCTTATCTTTCGCCGCGCGGTGTTCCAGGAATATCGCGCATTGGTTCTCACGCGATCGTTTTTTGCGGTCTCCGGGAGGTTACAGGTGCAGGACGGGGTGACGCATATTCAGGTTGAAGGGTGTTTTGCACCGTTTGAGCGGCCCGAGACCGAGCCGAAAAGCCGTGACTTCTGTTAAGCCCCCGGCCGTCCGTATCTAGGTTGTGCTTGCTATCTGTGCTCGCGCTGCTCACCGGTGTCGAGCAGGAGCGCGACTTGATCAATCGCCCAGATGATTTGGTTGATCTCGTCTTCGCTGTATTGCTTCAAGCCGTCTATGAGCTTATCGCTGATCGGCGGCGGCGTGTTCTGCAGGAACTCCACGCCCTTGTCGGTTATCTTGATGTGGATTTGGCGCCGGTCGGCACTGGTGCGCGTTCGCTGAACGAGCTCTTGCCTTTCGAGACGGTCGACGATTCCGGTGACGGTGCTGTTGTTGAGCGCCACGATCTTCGTAAGCGCGCTGAACGAAATCGGGCCGTGCTCGTAGATCTCGCGCAAGCAAATGATCTGGGGAACCGTGATCTGGTGCTTCTCTTGGAGATACTTCGAGTGTTTGTTGATTGCGTGCGCAATCTGCCGCAGCCGCTTGGTGATATGGATGAATACCGGCTCCACCAGCTGCTGATCTGTTTCGTAATGACCTTTTACCATCGCCTGGTTACACTGCCAACCCTTTTATGAGCACAACAGATTGTGAGCACAACAGATGACACGCGCACGATATTCACCGTTTAGTATGTCTCAGTATCTTGTACACCACCGCGTGCGTTGTGTCAACAAAGTTGCACAATCTTCATAATACCTGCAAAAAAACACGAAATTTTTCTTGCCTGAGCCCCTTGACGGAATCTGCGAGCGGTGCAATAGTTTATACCGGAATGATTGGAGTACGAAATATTGTGATTAGGAAGTTTCGATTAGATACGATTTTACAAGGAGTGTATTACCATGGCAAACCCGAATAGCTATCTTTTCACCTCAGAGTCCGTCAGCGAAGGCCATCCCGACAAGCTGGCCGACCAAGTCTCGGACGCGGTGCTCGACACCTGCTTGGCTGAAGACCCCAACTCGCGCGTGGCATGCGAAACCTTTACCACCACCGGCATGATCATGGTCGGCGGCGAGATCACCACCGAGGCGAGTCTCGACATTCAAGAGATCGCCCGCGAGGTTGCGCGCGATATCGGCTACACCGATCCTGCGTACGGCCTCGACGCCGACAGCATGAGCGTTATGAATACGCTGCATTCGCAGAGTCCCGACATCTCGCAGGGCGTGAGCGACGGCGAAGGGCTCTACGAAGAGCAAGGAGCCGGCGACCAGGGCATGATGTTCGGCTACGCCTGCACCGAGACGCCGGAGTTGATGCCGGCGCCGATCATGCTCTCGCACCAGATTTTACAACACGCCGCCAAGATTCGAAAGAACGGCTCGATCCCGTGGCTGCGGCCCGACTCCAAGAGCCAGGTCACGATTGAGTACGTTGACCAGAAGCCGGTGCGTATCGACAGCGTGGTGGTGAGCCACCAGCACGACGACGATGTAACCTACGAAGAGATCAAGGATACCGTGATCGACCAGATCATCAATCCGGTTCTTGAGCGCACCGGATTACTCGACGACAAAACGAAGTACTACGTGAACCCCACCGGACGGTTCGTGGTCGGCGGTCCGCACGGCGACAGCGGGCTCACCGGGCGCAAGATTATCGTAGACACCTACGGCGGGATGGGGCGTCACGGCGGTGGAGCCTTTTCGGGCAAGGACTCGAGCAAGGTAGACCGTTCGGCCGCGTACATGGGACGCTACGTCGCCAAGAACCTCGTGGCCGCCGGCGTTGCCGAGCGCGCCGAGGTTGCACTGGCGTACGCGATAGGCGTGCCGTTTCCGGTATCGGTTCGCGTCGACACCTTCGGAACCTCGAAGATCCCTGAGGCCAAGATCGCCGAGGCGGTTCGCGAGGTGTTCGATCTTCGGCCGGCCGGCATCGTCGAGACCTTGCAGCTGAAACGACCGATCTTCCGCGAGACCTCTACCTATGGACACTTCGGCCGCAGTGAGCCAACCTTTACCTGGGAGCGAACAGATAAGGTTGACCAGATCGCAGGGATCCTGGCAACCAAACCGTTGGCCCTGGAGGAGATTGCATGGGCGAGAAAGTAGCGGTATACGGTATTGGTAATCCGCTGATCGACGTCACGGCGCAGGTCGAGGACGGCGATATTGCCGCGCTTGGGTTGAATAAAGGCACGATGCAGTTGATCGACTCTGCACGTGGCAACGAGATCCTGGCGCACATTCAACAACATGAAAAAACCTATTCCTGTGGGGGAGCGTGTCCGAACACCATGATAACACTTGCGGCGCTCGGTGTTCGGACCGCCCTCGCGGGGATGGTTGCCGAGGATGAGCTCGGCCGTATCTACAACGACCGCCTGCAGGAGCAACGCGTGGTCTCGGACCTGGCGGTGCACCCGGGAGATACCGGCAGCTGCATCGTGCTGGTGACGCCCGATTACGAGCGCACGATGAGCACACGCCTCGGCGTGTGTCAGCAGTTCTCGGCCGAGAACGTGAAGCACGATCAGATCAAAGCGGCCGATTTCTTCTATTTCACCGGCTATATGTGGGATACCGAGTCGCAGAAGGCGGCCTTGACCGCCGCGATCAAAACCGCGCGTGCGGCCGGCACCAAGGTGGTGTTCGACGTCGCCGATCCGTTTGCGGTCGAGCGGCACCGCGACGAGTTTCTCGAACTGCTGGCCGGACAGGTTGATGTGGTGCTCGCGAACCGTGAGGAGGCGCGGCTGTTATTGGAGTACGACGATCCACGCCGAGCCGCGATAGAGCTTGCCGCACGCTGTGAGACCGCGGCGGTGAAGAACGGCGCCGACGGATCGTATGTAGCGTCCTCGGACGGTGCGGTCGTTGAGCTCGGTGCCTACCGCGTGGATGCGGTCGACAGCAACGGCGCCGGCGACAACTACTCGGCCGGCTTCCTGTACGGCATGGCGAACGGCTATTCGCTCGCCGATTCAGGCCGCATCGCGGCGTACGTCGCCGCGCAGATCGTACGGCGTATTGGAGCGCAGTTCGATGAAGCCGAAGCGGCCGAGCTTCGTGAAGCCGTGTCGCAGGGAACCTGGCGCGAGCTCGCGGCGGCAGCCAAGTAACGACGTAACTCAAGGAGAGTGTATGAGTACAATTGCGAAAACTGAACTGAAAACCGACTACAAAGTAAAGGATCTCTCGTTGGCCGATTGGGGCCGAAAAGAGATCGAGATAGCCGAGAAAGAGATGCCGGGCCTCGTGGCAACCCGCGAGAAGTACGCCGGGGAGCGGCCCCTCGCAGGGTTACGGATCACCGGCAGCCTGCACATGACGATTCAAACCGCGGTCTTGATCGAAACGCTTGTGGATCTCGGCGCCGATGTACGCTGGGCGAGCTGCAACATTTTCTCGACCCAGGATCACGCCGCCGCGGCGGCCGTGGTTGGGCGCCCCGAGACCGGCGGTACACCGAACGACCCGAAGGGCGTTCCGGTGTTCGCCTGGAAGGGCGAGACGCTTGAAGAGTACTGGTGGTGTACGCAGCAGGCGCTCACCTGGCCCGACGGCTCCGGCCCGCATCAGATCGTGGACGACGGCGGCGACGCCACTCTGTTTGTGCATCGCGGGTATCAAGCCGAGGACGACCCGAAGATTCTCGACGAGCCCACCGACAACCGCGAACTGCAGATCGTAAACGGGCTTCTCAAGGATCTGCAGAAGCAGGACAACCGGTTCTGGCATAAGATCGTGCCCGAGATGCGCGGCGTGAGCGAGGAAACCACCACCGGTGTGCATCGCCTGTACCAGATGCAAGAGACCGGCGAGCTGTTGTTTCCGGCGATCAACGTCAACGACTCGGTCACCAAGAGCAAGTTCGACAACATCTACGGCTGCCGCGAGAGCCTGGTGGACGGCATCAAGCGCGCCACCGATGTCATGATCGCCGGCAAGACCGCGCTCGTGTGCGGCTTCGGCGACGTCGGCAAAGGCTCGGCCGAGGCGCTCGCTGCGCTCAAGGCGCGCGTGTTGATCGCCGAGATAGACCCGATCTGTGCGCTGCAGGCCACTATGGCCGGCTATACCGTAGTAACGGTTGAGGATGCCTTGCCGATTGCGGATATCTACGTGACCGCGACCGGAAACAAAGACGTAATCACTGCCGAGCATATGGCGCAGATGAAGGACCAGGCGATCGTCTGTAACATCGGGCATTTCGATAACGAGATTCAGGTCGAGCAGCTCGAGAGTCGCACAGACGTTACCAAAACCACGATCAAGCCGCAGGTAGACGAGTACCGCTTCAAAGACGGGCACAGCATTTTCTTGCTCGCCGAAGGACGGCTCGTAAACCTGGGGTGCGCAACCGGGCATCCGAGCTTCGTGATGTCGAACAGCTTCGCGAACCAGACGCTCGCGCAGATCGATCTCAAGCAACAGGATCGCGCGCCGGGGGTGTACCGGCTTGCGAAAGAGCTCGACGAAGAGGTGGCGCGGCTGCACCTCGAGAAGATCGGCGCGCGCCTTACTACATTGTCCGCGGATCAGGCTGAGTATATCGGGGTCGATCGCAAGGGCCCGTTCAAGCCCGAGCATTATCGCTACTAACGGCATCGCCGCATAGGCGAAGGGGGAGCAGATGTCGACCACAGCAACGACACATACACAGGATTTCGGAAGTAATCCGATAGAGGTACGCGAAAGCGACCACTATAAGCAAGAGTACATTGAGGGGTTCGTCGATAAATGGGACGACCTTATCGACTGGGATCAACGGGCGAAGAGCGAAGGCGACTTCTTTCTGCGCGTGCTCAAGGAGCACGGCGCGGAACGCGTCCTCGACGTCGCCACCGGTACCGGCTTTCACTCGATTCGGCTGATAGAGGCCGGCTTCGACGTAACGAGTGCCGACGGCAGCCCTGAGATGCTCGCAAAGGCCTTCGAGAACGGACGTAAACGGGGGCATCTCATACGCACCGTGATGGCCGACTGGCGCTGGGCGAACAAGGACATTCAGGATACCTATGACGCGATCGTGTGCCTCGGAAACAGCTTCACGCATTTGTTCGAGGAGCGTGACCGTCGCAAGGCACTCGCCGAGTTTTACGCACTGCTGAAGCACGACGGGGTGCTGATCCTCGATCAGCGTAACTACGACTCGATCCTCGACAGCGGCTTTTCATCGAAGCATACCTATTACTACTGCGGTGACGACGTATCGGCCGAGCCGGAGCATGTCGACGAAGGGCTTGCCCGGTTCGTGTATCGGTTCCCGGACAAGTCGCAGTATCACCTCAATATGTATCCGCTGCGTAAAGAGTACGTGCGCCGCCTCATGGCCGAGGTCGGATTCCAGCGCATCGATACCTACGGAGACTTCAAAGAAACCTATCGGGAAGACGATCCTGACTTTTTCATTCATGTCGCGAGCAAGAAGTATCTCGCGGATCAGGAGGAATAATATGCCCAAGACATATAACGAGACCGCTACCGCAACGGCGCAGAATTACTACAACTCAAGCGACGCCGACAACTTTTATTTCACGATCTGGGGCGGGGAAGATATCCATATCGGACTTTACCGTTCCGAAAACGACCAAATCGGCGATGCGAGCCGCAGAACGGTGCAACGCATGGCCGACCTTGCCGAGTTGAACGCCGACTCCAGGGTCCTGGACCTTGGGGCGGGGTACGGCGGCGCGGCGCGCTACCTGGCGAAAACCTACGGCTGCAGCGTGGTGGCGCTCAACCTCAGCGAGGTGGAGAACGAGCGCGACCGCGAAAAGAATCGCGAGCAAGGCCTCGATGACCGCATCGAGGTGGTGGACGCGAGCTTCGAGGACGTCCCGTACGACGACGACACCTTCGACCTCATCTGGTCGCAGGACGCCTTCCTACACAGCGGACGACGCGATCTGGTGCTCAAGGAAGCCGCACGCGTACTCAAGCCGGGCGGGCAGATGGTGTTCACCGACCCGATGCGCGACGACAATTGTCCGACCGAGGTGTTGGGTCCGATTCTCGCACGTTTGCAGCTCGAGGACCTCGCCTCGCCGGGGTTTTACCGCGAGACTCTCGGGGAGCTGGGGTTCGAGGAGGTGCGTTTCGAGGACAACACCTCGCAGCTTGCGAATCACTACCAGCGCGTGCATGATGAAACCGTGGCGCGCGACGCCGAGCTCGCCAAAGTCGTGAGCCGTGATTACATTGAACGCATGAAGACCGGCCTAAAGCACTGGGTTGCGGGCGGACGGAACGGCCACTTGGCGTGGGGTATCTTCGTGTTCAGGAAACGCGCATAGCCGCAGGTGTGCCGCGTATCAATGAGGCGCGCGCAGCGCGCCTCGGCCTGCCTGCGGGCTGTGGAGAGGTGAGAGATGCATATCAAAACTCTATTCGAACAACATAAGCCGTTATTCAGCTTCGAGTTTTTCCCTCCAAAGACCGAAGAGTCCGAGGTAGCGTTGTTTCACACGATTCGCGAGCTCGAACCGCTGGAGGCCGACGCGGTGAGCGTCACCTACGGCGCCGGGGGCTCCACCAAGGACCGTACACACCGACTCGTGACGCGGCTGCAGCGCGAGACATCGCTTACCGTGATTTCGCACTTAACCTGTGTGAACGCTACGCGCGACGAGACGCACGCAATTCTCGAGTCGTACGCCGAGGCCGGTATAGAGAATATCATGGCGCTGCGCGGCGACCCGCCGGGCGGCGTCGGCGACCGGGGGTTCGAGCCGGTGCCGAACGGCTTTACATTCGCCGCGGAGCTTGTCGCCTATATTAAGAAGCATTTTCCGCGTTTCGGAATCGGCGTCGCCGGCTTCCCCGAGGGGCATCCGCTGGCGCCGAATCGCTTGCTCGAGATGGAGCACCTAAAGGCGAAAGTCGACGCGGGAGCGGATTATATCTGCACCCAGCTGTTCTTCGATAATCATGACTTCTATGATTTCGTGGAACGCGCTCGGCACGCCGGAATCACGGTGCCGATCGTGGCCGGTATCATGCCGATTACCTCACGAAAAGGTATGATGAAGATGGCCGATCTCGCGGCCGGTTCTCGTTTCCCCGCAAAACTGCTGAAAGCCATCGACCGAGTGGAGGACGATGCCGATGTGAAGAACGTCGGGATCCATTGGGCGACCTCGCAGGTGCTCGATCTGCTCGACAACGGTATCGACGGAGTCCATTTCTACACCCTGAACAAATCGGGCGCTACGCGTCGCATCTACGAGTCCTTGGGAGTACGTAACTCCAACGCGGCGCGAGGGCGCGAAAACGGCTACGCAACCGGGCAGGCGGTACACGCCTAAACGCCCGGTCGCGGCCGCTGTGGCTCGCACCATGCCGCGGTGCCGTGATGCTTAGTTCACCACCTCGTACCCGGCTTCCGCGATCGCGGAGCTGAGGTCTTTCATCGACACCTTGTCGGAATCAAACGTAACCTCTGCCGAGGAGTTCTCGAGCGAGACGGTCGCGTCGTCTACGCCGTCGAGCTGCGACAGCGCGGCCTGAACGCCGGCGACGCAGCCTTGGCACATCATGCCCTTGATCGTAACTGTCTGTGTTTGGGTAGCCATCGATTGCTCCTTTGCGGGTGTTTGTGTTGTAGCTTCTTGGTTGCCTATCTCGGTTTCGGTTTCGGTTCGGCGTTCGAGTGATGCCGATTCGCGTGCTGGGCCTGCGCTGTGTGCTGGGCTCGAGCTGTGCGCTGCACCTGCGCTGCGTGCTGCACCCGAGCCGGAGGCGGTTTGCGCCCGGGCACCGCGGCGTGGCTCGATCGGGACGCGCTTCAGCCGCAGACTATTGTACACCACGTTCAGCGAGCTTACGCTCATCGCGGCCGCCCCGATCATCGGATGGAGCAGCCCGAACATCGCGACCGGCACCGCCACCGCGTTGTAGAACCAAGCCCAGAAGTAGTTTTCTTTGATTTTGCGGAAGGTCGCTCGCGAGAGATTGACCGCGGTGACGAGCGCGGTAAGCTCACCGCGCACCAGCGTTACATCGGCGGCCTCTATCGCGATATCGGTTCCGGTTCCGATCGCGACACCGATATTGGCCTGCTTCAACGCCGGCGCGTCGTTGATGCCGTCGCCCACCATCGCGACGAGCCCGTACTCCTGCTGCAGCGCTTTGACCTCGTCGACCTTGCCGTCCGGCAACACGCCGGATATAACGCGCGTGATTCCCACCTGGCGGGCGATCGCCGCGGCGGTGCGCTCGTTATCGCCGGTGATCATTGCGGTGCGGATACCCTTGCGCTCAAGCTCCGAAACGGCTTGGGCCGAGTCGTCCTTGATGGGGTCCGCAACCGCGATGATGCCGAGCGCTACCTCGTTTACCGCCACCAGCATCGCGGTCTTCGCCTCGTCCTCTAATCGACGCAGCTGCTCCTCGAAGCGCTCGGTGTTTACGCCGGCTTCCTCGAGCAGGGCACGACTACCGACCCGCACCACCGCGTCGCCGAGGGTCCCACGCACGCCCTTGCCGGTGACGGCCTCGAAATCCTCAACCGCTGCGGGCGTGACGCCGCGCTCGACGGCGGTGTCTACCACCGCTTGCGCCAAGGGGTGTTCCGAGGCGTGCTCGATGCTCGCCGCGAAAAACAACAACTGCTGCTCAGGGTCGAGGTGCTTCAACTCGAGGTGCTTCAAAGCGGCACCTTCGGTATCGAGGTGCTCAGGACCGTGCGCGGAGGTGCCGTTACCGCCGAACACCGTGATGTCGGTGACCGCGGGCCGGCCCGCGGTAATGGTTCCGGTCTTGTCGAACGCCACTACCGCGACGTCCTTCAGCGTTTGCACCGCTTCTCCGTTTCGAATCAGGATTCCTTTCTCGGCGCCGATACCGCTGCCGACCATGAGGGCGGTCGGGGTGCCGAGGCCGAGCGCGCAGGGGCACGCGATCACGAGTACGGCGGTTGCCGTCACGAACGAGAGCGTTAAGGGTGTGAGGTCGGGGTTGACCCACGGGAGGAACTCGGCGCCCCAGAGGAGAATACCGCGATGAAACTCCGGGAAGATGTTGAACGAAAGAAACGTTAACGCCGTGAGCCCGAGAATCACCGGCACGAAGTAGCCGGTCACGCGGTCGGCAAACTCCTGAATCGGAACTTTCGAGCCTTGGCATTCCTCAACCATCTTGATGACCTGAGACAAGAAGGTGTCTTTGCCGACCCTTGTGACGCGTACCTGCAGCAGTCCCTGCTTGTTCACGGTTGCGCCGATGACTTCATCGCCGTCGCGTTTCTCTACCGGCACCGGCTCGCCGGTGGCCATGCTCTCGTCCACGAGACTTCCGCCCTGAGTTACGACCCCGTCGGTCGGGATCTTCTCGCCGGGACGCACTACCATGACGTCGCCGATTTGCAGTTCTTTGACATCGACCTCCAGTTCCTTGCCGTCGACCAAGACGTTTGCGGTCTTGGCGCCCATCTCGAGCAGTTTTCGAATCGCCTGAGATGCTCGGCCTTTGGCGCGTACCTCGAGGTATTTCCCGACGAGGTGAAACGTCATGATCGTGGTCGCCATCTCGATGAAGGTTTGAATCGGGAAGAAGAACCCTCCGAGACCGATCACGAACGGCGGGAGCGAACCGAGCGACACAAGCACGTCCATATTCGGTCGGCCGGACTTCATCGCCTTGAACGCGGTAAGGTGAACATGCCGACCTACCCCGAACACCACCGGTGCGCCGAGAACCGCGATCCACGCAAGGTATCCGGGGATCGGGGTCACGAACATATGCACCATCATGAGGATCATGACCGCAGATGCCAGACCGGCCGAGATCAGCAGCCGTTTCCAGGCCGCCTGCACCTTCGCCTCCTCGGCGTCGCCGGCGTCGTCGTGTTCCTCGATCTCGACGAGCTTGTACCCGATATCGGCCACTACCTGCTTGAGCTGCGGGAGCTTGACCTGTGCCGGATCGTACTCGATCGTGACCCGCTCGGCCGCGAAGTTCACCACCGCGCTCGAGACGCCTGCGGTGGCGTTGAGCATGCTCTCGACCGAGGCCGAGCACGAAGCGCAGCTCATCCCTTCAACCGCAAGTGTTGTCTTACCCGCGGGCGCTTGGCCCTGGTCGTCGGCTGTGGCGTTGTATCCGGTCTGTTGCACAACCTCGATGATCTGTTCGTCGTTCAGCTTGCCGGCGTCGTACTCAACCGTGAGCTTCTCGTTTGCGAAGTTGACGGTTGCCGACTGTACGCCCTCGGTGGCCCCGAGCATGCTTTCGATGGAGGCTGCGCAGGACGCGCAGCTCATTCCCTGTATCTTATACGAACGCTTCACCCGCTCGTCGGCGGCGGGCTGCGTGGTTGCCTGTTGGCTCATCTTTCATCCTCCTCGCGTTCACGAACTCGCCCTGAGCGGCGCTTATCCATGCTTTCTCATATCGGCGAGCACCGTCATGATCTCTTTCACTTTGTCGTCTTGATCGCGCTGGTCGGTACTTCGCATTGCATCGGCGACGCAGGTGTTGAGGTGCGTCTCCATCACGAGGTTCTCGACCTTACGGAGCGCCGCGGTGATAGAGCGCGTCTGGGCGAGGACGTCCATGCAGTAGCGGTCTTCCTCCACCATGCGCCGTACGCCCCGAACCTGCCCCTCTATGCGGCTCAGGCGGTTCGCGACGTCCGACTTTTGTTTTTCATCCATCATGCCTAAAAAATACTATAGGGGGGTAGGGTATGTCAAGCGCGCGTGAGGAGATTGAGCGACCACCCGCTTTTTGCTATCTTAGCCTTCAGCTCGTATGATGAAGTATACGCAACACGGGTTTGCAGTCCTCGAAGGGTGGCTCTCGATCGGGGTGAATATTCTACTCGCCGCGGCCAAGTTCTGGGCCGGAGCGGTCAGCGGTTCGCTCGCGATCGTCGCGGACGGTTGGCACACCTTGTCGGACTCGCTCTCTTCGCTCGTGCTCCTGATCGGGGCTCGAACCGCGGCGAAGCCCGCCGATAGCGATCATCCTTTTGGGCACGGCCGCGCCGATTTGGTCGCCGCGATCATTATCGGGGCGCTTCTCGGCATGGTCGGCGTCACGTACTTGCTGGACGCGCTCGAAGGCTTTCAGGCGGCTCGCAGCGCCCGGTTCGGTCCGGTGGTAATCGCGGTCACCGCGGTCTCGGTAGTGGTGAAAGAGGCGATGGCGCAGTTTGCGTTCTGGGGGTGCCGGCAAGCAGAATCGAGTTCACTTCGCGCCGAGGCGTGGCACCACCGCGGCGACGCGATTACCTCGTTGTTGCTGCTGATCGGTATCCTTGTCGGCCGGGGCTACTGGTGGCTCGACAGCGTGCTCGCGGTGCTGGTCTCGTTGTTACTGTTGCGAGTAGGGTACCGCATCATTCGTGACAGCGCGTTTCCGCTGCTCGGCGAGTCCCCCAGCGATCGCACCGTTCGGCGTATGCGCGAGATCGCGTCGCGAGTTAACCCCTGCATCGGCCATCTACACCATGTGCACGTTCACCGCTACGGCGATCATACCGAGCTCACCTGCCATGTGCGTATGGACGGCGATATGACGGTCGACGAGGCCCACGATGTCGTGAGCGAGTTTGAGGGTGCGCTGCGCGACGAACTCGGCGTGGAGCCCACCGTGCATGTGGACCCAAAACGCGGCACGCCGGAAGAGCGACAGCCGTAACGCGGGCGTCGGCTGAGCGGTGCTTATGTACCGGTTAGCGTTTCCGAAACCGTAGCTCGATCTCGTACGGGTGAGCCACGCCGGTGTAATCGGCGCCTTCGCGCTCCACACTCCGATTGGTGGGGTCATAGAGGATATCGCGATCCTCGTTTCGCTCGATCGCGTGGTCGCTGCTTAGGTGCACGAGCGATTCGATCTCCACCGGATTATCGCGATCGAACGCGATATCGGTGAAAAATGTTTCGTCGTACATCTGTACGCGTAGTTCGCGGGCGGTATTGGTGAGTGGTTTGCGGTACGGCACGAAGAAGCGGTACACAATGCGGTGGTCCCGAAAAAACGCATCGAACTCGCGGATCTCCGAGACCGGTTCGCGCCCGCCATCGGTGACGATGTAGGTGAAGTAGTCGTAGTGCCGAAGGTTCTCGAACGCGCCCTGCTGTATCTCCTTGACGTGGCGATCGGTGAGCTCGCCGTTTCGGGGAATGCCGAAATCGAGCACCAGCATACCGGTGAACATCTCATCGAACGCCCACTCCACCCAGAAGCCTTCGAGCTCTTCCTCGTTGAACTGGAAGGTAACCTTGGCGTCGATAAAGACATGTGGGTGCGCATCGGCCGCAACGGGTGCTGCGAGCAGTAGCGCCAAGCTACAGATGACAGGGCGAATCATTCTTTTCATACCTCCCGCCCAGTGTACACCAGCGAACCGGTTCTCACAATCATCGGCGAGACCACGGCGAGACCCCGATAAAATCGCCTTGTGTGAGATCCGGCATTACCTAGTATCGGCATTTTGCGGAATTCTCGACATTCGGCGGTTCGCCCGCTATTATTGTGCCAGATTGGCCCTTCAATCATGTCCCGACAAAGGAGTACATCCCCTATGCAACCCCACTCGGTTACGGTAATCGAAGATGCTCGCATCGATCTCTCGGACGGGTGCCGCCTCGCGGCAAAGATATGGTACCCGGCAGAGGCCGAGCGAAACCCGGTGCCCGCGGTGCTGGAGTATATCCCGTATCGCAAGCGCGACTTCAAGGCGGTGCGTGACCATCAGATTCACTCCTACTTTGCCGCTCATGGGTACGCGGGGGTACGCGTAGACCTGCGCGGCAGCGGTGACTCCGACGGAATCTTACGCGACGAGTATCTGCAGCAAGAGCTCGACGACGGTATCGAGGTCTTGCGGTGGATCGCGGCGCAACCGTGGTGTAACGGCAACATCGGGATGTTCGGGCTTTCGTGGGGCGGTTTCAACGGCCTGCAGATCGCGGCAATGCAGCCGCCGGAACTCAAGGCGGTGATCACGGTCTGCTCGTCCGACGATCGGTACGCCGACGACATTCACTATATGGGCGGGTGTCTCCTGACCGACAACCTCTCGTGGGCCTCTACCATGTTTGCGTACAACTCCTGTCCGCCCGACCCGGAGCTCGTGGGCGAGCGCTGGCGCGAGATGTGGCTCGAGCGGCTCGAGGGAAGCGGCCTCTGGCTCGAGACCTGGCTTACGCATCAGCGAAGGAACGGCTACTGGCGACATGGATCGGTCTGCGAGGACTACAGTCGTATTCAGTGTCCCGTGTTTGCGGTCAGCGGCTGGGCCGACGGCTATACCAACACGGTGTTCCACCTCATGGAGCATCTCGAGGTGCCACGCTGGGGCCTCATCGGCGCGTGGGGGCACAAGTATCCTCATATGGGCGGGCCCGGGCCGGCGGTTGGGTTTCTGCAGGAGTCGCTGC
>PUOW01000116.1 GCA_003552185.1 Spirochaetaceae bacterium | reverse complement strand
GCCTTCACGTCGCCGGCCTCAACCGCCCGCATCTGCTCAACCACGGTAAGACCTACCTTATCGGGCAGACTCGGCACCTTCCAAGCCTTCGCAACCTTGCCGCGCGCTTCTTCGTCGACAACCTTCTGGTAGCCGGGGAATACGTTCGACAGCGCGCCGAGGTCGCAGGCCCCCTGCACGTTCGACTGCCCGCGCAGCGGGTTTACGCCGGTGGAGGGCTTGCCGAGATGGCCGCACATCATCGCGAGGTTTGCCAGGGTCAGCACGATGTTGGTGCCGTTCGAGCGCTGCGTGATGCCCATCGAGTACAGGATGCTGGAGCGACCGCGCTCGTCGCGGTAGATTGAACTGCCTTCCTGACGAATACCGCGGCTGTAGATATACGCGGCCCGCTCGATATCGGCGGCGTTCACGCCGGCGGTTTTGGCGGCGACCTCCGGAGTCATCTCGGCGATGCTGGTCTTGAACTCATCGAAGTTCTCGGTGCGCGCCTTGATGAACTGCTCATCGGCCCAACCCTCTCGCTGAATCACGTTCATCATCGCCATGAACACGAAGATATCGGTACCCGGCGCCGCCTGAAGATGCAGCGTCGCGTGCTTCGTGATCGGGATGCGGCGTGGGTCTAACACCACAAGGCTTGCGCCTTTCTTGACCGCGCGGATAACCTCGTAGCTGATAACCGGATGCGCCTCGGAGGTGTTGGAGCCGGTGATGAAGATACAGTCGGCGTCGCGAATCTCGTGAATGCTGTTGGTCATCGCGCCGCTGCCGAACGCCTGCGCCAAGCCGGCGACCGTGCTCGCGTGGCAGAGCCTCGCGCAGTGGTCTACGTTGTTGGTGCCGATCGCAGCCCGCATAACCTTCTGGAAGACGTAGTTGTCCTCGTTGGTACAGCGTGCCGAGGCGAGCCCCGCGACGCTGTCGGGCCCGTTCTGCTCCACGGTTTCCACCACTTTGTCGGTGATGATATCGAGCGCCTTGTCCCAGTCTACCGGGATGAAATTCTGCTCGGGATTCTTGGCCTGCAGCGGGCTGGTTTCGTCGAGCGTCCAGTCTTCGTCGGTGAGCCCGAGCTCCTTCGCGAAGTCTTTGCGCACCAGCGGAGTGGTGAGACGATCCTTGCTCTGCGCAAAGTCCCAGCCGTAACGGCCCTTGGTGCAGAGAAACTCTTCGTTCACGACCGCGTCTTTATATCCGCGCGCGTACACGATCTCGCGCTCGCCGTTCGGCATGCCGCCCTCAACGCCGGGCTTCAGCGCGTACTCAACGCGACACCCAACGCCGCAGTATCCGCAGACGCTGTTGACGCGCGGGAACTCCCACTCGCGCCCTTGTCCTACGCGGCCCTTCGCGATAAGCGCGCCGGTGGGACAGAGCTGCACACAGCTACCGCAGAACACACAGTCGGACTCGTTCATCGGGCTGTCGAACGGAGTCGCGACGTAGCTTTCGAACCCCCGCCCCGCGAACTCTATCGCGTTGGCGCCCACAACCTCATCGCAGACGCGCGTACAGCGGCCGCACAAGATGCAGTACTGGTGGTCGCGCAGCAGGAAGGGGTTGTCGTCCTGCTTGAACCCGTCGCGCGCAACGTTCTTCTCCAGCGTGGTCTCCTGCATGCCGAACTCGTAGGCGTACTTCTGGAGCTGACAGTCACCGCTTTTGTCGCAGACCGTGCAGTTCATCGGGTGATCCGAGAGCAGCATGTTGATGATCGTTTTGCGGCGGCGGTATAGATCCTCACTCCGCGTCGTGATCACGAGCCCCTCTTTCGCGGCCAGCGTACAGGCCGGCTGCGGGTCGTGGTAACCTACTACGTCTACCACGCAGAGCCGGCAGTGGCCCGACGGAAGCAGGTGCTTATGGTAACACAGACGCGGAACATCGATGCCGGCGTTGAGCGCCGCCTCGAGTACCGGCGTGCCCGGCTCAACCTGTAGTTTCTTTCCATCTATCGTAATGGTGATCATGTTTCCCTATCCTCTTTGCAATCTATTCAAGTTCAGCGGTTACACCGCATCCTCTCTGGCTTCGGGCGGAATCGCATCCATAAACTCTTGGCGGAAGAACCTGAGCGCCGAGAGCGCCGGGTTCGGCGCCGTCTTACCGAGTCCGCACAACGACGTCGTCTTCATGGTTTCGCCGATCTCTTCGATGCGCTTGATGTCCTCCATCGTACCGTTGCCGCTCGCGATCTTCTCGAGCAAGTGCAGAATCTGCTTACCACCGACCCGGCACGGCACGCATTTGCCGCAGCTCTCCTCGGCAGTGAACTCCAGGTAGAAGCGCGCGACGTCGACCATCGAGTCGTCTTCGTCCATCACGATCAGACCGCCGGATCCCATCATGGAACCGAGCGCCGTGAGCGTTTCGTAATCGATCTCGGTATCGAGGTTTTCGTAGCTGATCATGCCGCCGGACGGGCCGCCGCTCTGCACCGCCTTGAACTTCTTGTCGCCCGGAATACCGCCGCCGATGTTGTAGACGATGTCGCGCAGTTTGATGCCCATCGGCACCTCGATCAGTCCGGAGTTTCGAATCTTACCGGTCAAGGCAAATACCTTAGTACCCTTGGAGGTTTCGGTTCCTACCTTGGCGAACCACTTGCCGCCTTTGGTTAGGATCGCCGGAATCGCGGCCATAGTCTCGACGTTGTTGATCACGGTGGGTTTGCCCCAGAGGCCTTTCACCGCCGGATACGGCGGGCGCTGAACCGGCATACCACGCTCGCCTTGAATCGAGAGCAGGAGCGCCGTCTCCTCACCACAGACAAACGCGCCGGCACCGAGGCGGATCTCGATCCGGAACGAGAAATCGGTTCCGAGGATGTTGTCCCCGAGCAGGCCGTATTCCTCGGCCTGCGCGAGCGCGGTCTGCAGGCGCTTGATCGCGAGCGGGTACTCGGCGCGCACGTACACGTACCCGGTGTCGGCACCGGTGGTATAGCCCGCAATCACCATCGACTCGATAATCGAGTGCGGATCGCCCTCGAGGATACTGCGGTCCATATAGGCACCCGGGTCGCCCTCGTCGGCGTTCACCACGATGTATTTCTGATCGGCCTGCACGTCCTTGGTGAACTTCCACTTCTTCCAGGTCGGGAAGCCACCGCCGCCACGGCCGCGCAGCCCCGAGTCCTCGAGCTCACGGATCACGTCGTCCGGGCTGAGCTCCGAGAGGCAGCGCTCGAGCCCAACGTAGCCTTCGCGCGCGATGTATTCCTCGATATTCTCGGGATCGATGAAGCCGCAGTTACGCAGCACAATGCGAAACTGCTTCTGGTAGAACGAAATCTGCTCAATATTACCGAGCGCGTGCACGCCCGGTTCGCGGTAGATCAAACGCTCTACCGGACGACCCTTCAGCAAGTGCTCGTGCACCAGCTCCTCGGCGTCGTCGGGCGATACCTGCACGTAGAACGCCTCGTCGGGCAACACCTTCACGATCGGGCCTTGCTCGCAGAAGCCGAAACAGCCGGTACGAAGGACCTGCACCTGGTCCGAGAGGCTGTTGGCGGCTACCTGCAGCTTGATTTCATCATACAGTTGATCGGCCTTGCTGGACTCGCAGGCCGTTCCGCGGCACACTAGACAGAAGTTGGCATATGGCATAAGTTACTCTCCATCAACAATTGGGTGATCACCGGCGTCGAGGATGTCGGCCGCCGGACGGTCGTAAATATGTTCATCCACCAGCTCGTGGCCGATGATATGATGACTCACGATACGGCGCACAATCTCGGGAGACACCTGACCGTAGATCACGGTCGGCATGTCGGGCATGCGAACCTCCATCGTGGGCTCGGCGTGCTCAAGCCCCAGCCCCCCGCTCTGGCGAACCGCAACATGTGTGAGCTGGTGCTTCTCGAGCTCGGCCACCAGCGTCTTGAGCGTCTCTTTCGCGCCGGAGGCGATGCCGCTGGTACCCATGCCCACCGTAATCTCTACGGTCTTTGAGCCGGTGTCGCGCACTTCAACGCTGTGCTTCTTGTCCTCTCTGAGCTTGCGCAGCTCTTCCAATGTCATTTTTTTTTGCGCCATGGTATATCCTCCGTTAGGCACTCGCCGGATCCGCTTCTTGGGATGTAAGAAAATCCCGCAGAAGCACCTGCGATTCTATGGTCTCTAGTTCTCCCAGAGCATCGCGGAGCTCGCTACGCAAGATCCGGTACTCCGATTGCTCACCGGCCTTATCCGTACGGCGCCGAAACTCGAGCTCGTACTCGCCGTCGAGCGTGAACATCGCGGCCAGAGCTTCCGGCAGATCTCCGAGGGGAGGACAGTCGACATGGTCCGGATCAAACCCAATCTCGAGCGTTGTGCCCGCTCCGGGCTCGCTCTCGAGCCGATACCAACCGTCGAGGGCCTGCACCGTTTGAACGAGAAACGGCAACCCCAGCCCCACGCGCCTGCCCGGATGCTTGCCGGGTTCGCTGTAGAACGGATCGAGCGCGCGTTCGCGCTGCAGGCGATCCATCCCTTTACCGTCGTCCGCGATGCGGATCGTAAGCTCGCCGGGCGCTTGGCTCATATCGATAGAAACCGTGCGCGCATTGGCTTGTACCGAGTTATGGACCAGGTCAAGCAGCATATCGGCGAGCGTCCAGTGCATGAAATCGGCTAGGCCTCCTGCCCGTCTTTCAGATAAGGCTTGAGGGTATCGCGCATCTTTTCCTTGGTGAGCTTACCCACCACCTCGCCGTCGAGCAGCACTGCCGGTGCGAGGCCGCAACAGCCGATGCAGCGAACCGCCTGCAACGAGAACTGCATATCCTCGGTCACGCCGTTTACCGGAGCATTGAGGTACTCGGATAGATCCTCGAGAATGCCGCCGCCGCCTTTGAGGTAGCACGCGGTGCCCATGCAGACCGCCACGCGATACTTACCGGGAGGCTCGAGGTTGAAGTAGTTATAGAACGTAAGCACGCCGAAGACCTGTGCTTCGGGAACGCCGAGACGACGCGCTACTTCACGTGCCACCGGCTCGGCTACGTAGCCGTACTCTTCCTGCGTTTTATGCAGAACCATAATGAGATTCCCCGGCGTATCACGCCAGGCTTCGATGAAATCCGAGAGTTCTTGGGACAGTTCGGCCCGATTCTCTACCGCTACGGACATACTCACTCCTTCTCCGATAAGAATTCCCGGAGTACCGGGAGAACGCAATAATGTTCGTAAGGGTGCTTTATGAACCCAACACCCCTATTTATTGTGCTGTTTGTCACGATTATAGCGGCATTTATCGATAAATGCAACCTGCAACTGTCGATCAAACGTAAAATCTAATGAGTGCACGCTAATGAAAGCGCTACCGAGCGGCGGAGATGCCGCTACTCGGAGATGCTGCCCAAGATGCGCTCGGGGTGCGAGTACACCCTCAGGAGATGGCTGCGCACATACCCTACAAGGGTGATGTTCCATTCGCGCGCGAGCCGTACGGTGAGTGAGGTAGGTGTGGTGCGTGAGGCAACGATCGGAGCGTGCATGCGAGCCGCCTTCATCAGCATCTCGGAGCTGATTCTGCCTGTAGACATCAGAAATTGTCCGGCGGTCTCAACGTGCTCGAGCATCGCAGCGCCCCAGAGCCTGTCTATCGCGTTGTGCCGCCCGATATCCTCGCGCTTCAACAGGAGTCTTCGGCCGTCGCTGAGAGCCGCTGCGTGAAGTCCACGCGTTTTGCCGCGCGGTTCCACCGGTCGCGTGAACTCCGCCATCAAAGCTATCAGCGCATCGGCCTCGATGCGCATATCGGTGGTGATCGGCTCCCGACGATTCCGCACGTCCTCGAAAGTCACACCGCCCCCACACCCCGAGGTAACGATCCGGCGACCGGGAGCCTGTACGTTTCTGTTTTTCAACCACACATCAACGCAGCGCCGGTTCGGCGCCGGGACAATCTCGTCCGGATCATCGGGCGACTCGATGATTCCTTCCGAGCGCAGAAAGCCGATCACGAGCTCAACCGCGTCGAACGGGCTCGCCATAAGCGTGGCCAACTCCGCGCCGTTGAGATAGAGGCATACGAACGACTCCGATATCACCGGACCCTCGGTCTCGACGATGCCCTCTCGGGTGAACTCGTGATACGTGGTGTCGGTGAAACCGGGAAACTCGCCGGCTTGGGGGTGTTCAGACTGTTCAGGGTGTTCGGTAGGATCCATGGCGCCGTCCGTTCTCCGCAGGGTTTCCCACCGACTGTAGGTAGTTTCACCGGCCGTGGTCAACCCGACCCGAGACACCCGACCCGAGCCCCTGCGGCGCATAGGATTTGCGACGCCTTCACAGCGTATTGACGCTTGATGTTGCACAGGGCACATAATTGTTATATACTCGCGCTATATTGTGATTGGACGCACAAAATGGACTTAAACCTAAATCGGAATACGGTACTCCGCCTCGTTCGCTATCTTCGCGTGCTCGAGCAGCTCAAGGCGCTCGGGTTCGAGAAGATCTTCTCGAACAACCTCGGTGACGCGGTTGGGGTAACCGCGGCGGTAGTGCGCAAAGACCTCGCGCAGATCGAGGCGGTCGGAAACAAACGCGGCGGCTACAGCGTCGACCCGTTGCTCGCCAAGATCAGCGAGTTGCTCGGCAAGGACCGCCGCCGCGAAGCCATCCTCGTGGGCTGCGGCAGGCTCGGCTCTGCGCTGCTCGATTACCCAGGTTTCGAGAACGACAACATCGAGATCGTGGCCGCGTTCGACCTTCATCCCGAGCAGGTGGCTTACACCGGCCCCATCCCGGTCCACCACATAGACACTCTCGAGTCGTATCTCGGGCAGCACCATGTACCGGTCGGCATTCTCACGGTACCGGATCGCGCCGCGAACGAGGTTTTCGAGCGACTCCTCGCCTCCGGGATCATCGGGATACTGAACTTCTCGGGCATGCCGTTGAAACCGCGCCGCCGTGGTGAGTATGATGCCGGAGAGCACTGCTGTTACGTCGAGAACATCAGTATCAGTCTTGAACTCGCTAATCTGTTTTATCTGGTGCGCTTTGTCGACAGCGCCGACGGCTCAGGCTACCCGGCTCAGTGAGGAAACGCGTTCGGATGCACCTATCAGACGTTGTAGCGCCGCTGGAGGCCGATGTCCTATTCGCCGGCAGCGCTTTTGAAGAAGACGACATCACTACCGTAGTTGTCTCGGACTTAATGAGCGACGTGCTCGTGATCGAGGATACCGACTTTCTCTTGGTGAGTTCGCTCGCCTCGGAACAGGTGATACGCACCGCGGATATCGTTGGAGCGCTCGGAGTACTCCTCGTAAACGGCAAGAACCCGCCGCAGAACATGCTCTCGCTCGCTGAGTCGCTCGACCAATCGCTCCTTCGTACCCGATACTCGAGCTTCCACGCCTGCAGAATTCTCGCGCGGCTACTGTTTCCGGATCACGAGGTGAAGTCATGAAACGTCAAAGCGTTATTCCCTTGAGCACCGACGATGCGCCACCGGTTGTGGTGGAGATGGTCTATCAAATGAAGATCAAAGACGTCATGACCACCGAGGTAGTCACGGCCAAGCAGCACGATACCTTACGCTCGGTGCAACAGCTGATGCGGGCCCGTTCAATCACCGGCGTTCCGATTGTAGAAGGCCGCCGGCTCATCGGAATCGTGAGTGTCGACGATATCCTCAATGCGCTCGACAAAGGCTACATCGAGGACGAGATCGAGGCTCACATGTCTCGAAACGTGATGGTGCTCGAGGAAGACATGCCGCTCTCGTTTGCGATTCAGTACTACGAGAAGTACTCGTATGGGCGCTTCCCGGTTCTCGATCGTAACCGCGAGCTGTCGGGCATCATCACAAGCCGCGACATCATCGTCGCGCTGCTGATTAAGCTGGACGAAGAGTTCGAGAAGCTCGAGCAACAGATCGGCAAGCAACCGCTCGAGTTTCAAGGCACGTTGCGGCAGCAGTTTGCCACACGCCGCTACGACTTCGAACACGCCGGACGCTCCTCCACACAGATCAAGAAGATCTTGAAGGAACGCAAGATCGACAGCAAGACGGTTCGGCGCGCGGCGGTTGCGGCCTACGAGCTCGAGATGAACCAGGTACTGCATTCCAACGGCGGTACGATCTCGCTGCAACTCAGCCGCGGCGCGATAACAATCCTCGCCGACGACGTAGGACCGGGAATAGCGAACGTCGACAATGCGCTGGAGGAAGGCTTCTCTACCGCAACCGATTGGATTCGTTCGCTGGGGTTTGGAGCCGGTATGGGGCTCCCGAATGCTCGACGCGTATCGGACGAGTTCACGATCCACTCGTCGCCGCAAGGCACGCACGTGATGGTCATTATCTACTTGAAGGACGACCAGTTGAAGGACGACCAGTTGAAGGAGGAGCAGGGTGAAGATACAGGAACTGGAAACGCTACTTGACGGCAGATGGGAGCACGAGACCAACGGCGAGACCGAGATAGCAGCCGGGTTCACATCAGACCTTCTCAGCGACGTCATGGGCAACGCGCCCGAGGATAGCGTACTCGTAACGATACAGGCGCACAAAAACACGATCGCCGTAGCGACACTCGCGGGTATCGTGGCGCTCGTTATCTGCAGCAACCGTCCTATCCCTGAGGATATGCTTGCGGCGGCCAAACAGGAAGGCGTAGCGGTGCTCGTTACGCAGCACAACCAATTCGAGGCCACCGGGCGCATCTACGCAAGGTTGCAGGCAACGCGGGAAGGATAGGAGAGGTGGCGGTCCGTGCTGATCTGCACCTGCATTCCTGCGTAAGCCCCTGCGGTCAGCTCGAATGCTCACCCCGTAGCGTCGCCGAGACCGCCCGGGCGCGCGGGATAGAACTCGTTGCGCTCACCGATCACAACACCGCGTTGAACTGTCCCGCGTTTGCCGAGGTCTGCGCCGAACTCGGCCTGGGAGCCGTGTTCGGCATCGAGATCACAACCACCGAAGAGGTGCACGCGCTCGGGCTGTTTGAGACGGTTGAGCAGGCGCTGGAGCTCGGCCGCCGGCTCTGGGAGCACTTACCCGATATCGCGTTTGACCCTGAGAAGTTCGGCGACCAGGTGTACGTCGACGCCGATGAGACGATCCTCGGGGAGGTGGAGCGCTTCTTGCTGAGCGCCGTGGACCTCGGTCTCGAAGACTGCGGCCGACTAGTGCAGGAGCTCGACGGCTTGTTTGTCCCGGCCCACATAGACCGAAGCGCCTACAGCATCTGGTCGCAACTCGGGTTTCTCCCGCCGTTTGCGTACGACGGGCTCGAGATTACGCGCCCCCACGGCCCAATCGATACCGCCGGGTTCACCACCATCACCTCGTCGGACGCACATTTTCTCGCCGACATCGGCAGACGCTATACTGTACTCCCCGGTGACGAGCCGAGTTTTCGGGCGCTGCGTTCGGCGCTACTAACAGGCGACACAAAGCTCAGCTTCTCACCGACAGGATAGAGCCGCAGCAACCCGGCCGATAATCCGGCCGATAATCCGGCCGGCGCGTAACACCGGGCGCGTCTGCTTTTCAGGCATGCTCGTGTGAGTACAAAATCTCGCGCGGCTTGCTGCCTTGCTGTGGCCCCACGATTCCGATACGCTCCATCTCTTCAATCAAGCGGGCGGCGCGGTTGTAGCCGATCTTCAGACGCCGTTGGAGATACGAGGCGGATGCCTTGTTGGCCGAGGTCACGATCTCGATCGCGCGCTCCATCAGCGGGTCCTCGAGCTCCTGCTGCGCGTATTCCTCGTCGTCCTCATCGACGAAGATCTCGTCGTCGATGTACTCCGGTTCACCATACTGTTTCACTTCCTTGACCACGCGCTCTACCTCGGCTTCCGATAGAAACGCGCCCTGAATACGGTACGGGAACGGGTCCCACGCCGAGGCAAACAGCATATCGCCCTTCCCGAGCAGTTTCTCGGCGCCTACCGAGTCGATGATGATTCGCGAATCGACCTTGCTCGCGACCATGAACGCGATCCGCGACGGGATGTTTGCCTTGATCAGACCGGTTATCACGTCGGTCGAGGGGCGCTGCGTCGCGAGCACCAGATGTATCCCAACCGCGCGCGACATCGCGGCAAGTCGTGCAACCGTAGACTCGAGCTCCTTTCCGCTGGTAGTCATGAGGTCGGCGAACTCATCGACGATTACCACGATGTAGGGGAGCGGCTCGGTCGCGATGCGCTGCTTCTTGATCTTGGCGTTGTACGAGCGGATGTCGCGAACGCCGAGGGTGTCGAGCAGCGAGTAGCGCCGCTCCATCTCGTAGATACAGTACTGCAGCGCCTGGAAGGCGCGCTTCGGGTCGGTAATCACCGGCGTGAGCAAATGCGGGATATCGTTATAGAACTTAAGCTCCACGATCTTGGGGTCTATCAGCATCAGCTTGACCTCAGCCGGTGAGCGGCGGTACAGGATCGAGCAAATGATGGAGTTCACGCAGACCGATTTACCGCTGCCGGTTGCACCCGCAATCAGGAGATGCGGCGTCCCTGCGAGGTCGATGATCTGAGGGTCTCCGGGTATATCCTTCCCGATCGCGAGCGGAATCTCGTACTCGTCCTCACCGAACTCCTCATCGCTCACAACATGACCGAACGGCACAATCGCGCGACGCTTGTTCGGAATCTCAATGCCGACGGCGTGCTTACCGGGAATCGGCGCGACAATTCTCACGCTCGAGGCGGCGAGACGAAGCGCAATGTTGTCGGCAAGATTGGTGATGCGCTGGAGCTTCACGCCGGGAGCCGGCAGCAGCTCGAACATCGTGATCACCGGCCCTTTGCGAATCCCGGTGACCTCGGCCTGAATCTTGAACTCCTCGAGCGTGACCTGCAGCATCTCGGCTGCGTGCCGAGTCTCGTCGTCTATCTCACCGTAATCGGTACCCTTGTACTGTTTGAGAACACCTTGTACCGCAATCGCGTACGAGCCACGCGAAGCGGCTGCGGTTGCCGATGCCTGCGCCGCACGCTGCGATCCGGTGAGCTCAATCGCGAGCTCGCGTTTTCCGCGCCTAACGGCGCGTTGGACGCCTCCCGGTTGCGTTTCGCGGTCGCCCTCGCCCTCGGCCTCGGCACCGTCGCCCGGCACCGGTTCCTCGAACCGCGGCGGTGTCTCGAACCCCGCCTCGAGGTACTCATACTCCTCGGCCTGCGGCTCTTCGGACTCGGTCTCGGTCTCGGTCTCGAAGGCCCAGTCGTTTTCCTCACGCTCGTACTGCCCTTGAGGGAGTTCCGAAGCCCCGTCTCGGTGTCGGAGGGCGGCGGGTGTCGCCAACGGTCCGAGCTCGGCATCCTCCAACTCCGGATCATGCGCCTCGCGCGGAGTCTCCTCGGTGCTCGCGGATACCTGATCGCTCGCGTTCGCGTCGCCTTGCTCTGGGGTCACTCGCTTCGAGCCGTTTCGCCTCGAGCCCGGCGCCCGCTTCCCAAGCAAAGCGCGGATTCGGGGCCCCAGAATACCGCCTTCCTCCGAGTTCGGCCATGGAGAGCCGGCACGCTCGGGCTCCTCGAGCTCGGGCTCCTCGAGCTCGGGCTCCTCGAGCTCCGGGTCCTCGAGCCCGGGGGCCACGTTCGACTCCGCCGGCGCGAGGCCCTCGATCGCATCGGCAGCGTCGAAGATCGCCGCCTCGTCGACCTCGCCGACATGGCCGTCTACGCCGGCACGGCCCGGTTTGGGTGCGGCGCCCGCGTAGCCGGCTTCAGCCTCGAGCGTGTCGTGTTCGGCGTGGGCCTGTTCGGCGTGGGGGAGACCGGCGCGGGCGAACAAGAAGCGCGCGAGCGCGACGATAAACAGCACCGTCAACAGCGTGAACATGAGCGCGCCGCCGAGGCGCGAGAAGTTTGCGGTGATCAGTCGCAGGAGCGGCGCGCCGGTGCCGCTTGTGTCGACCCAGAGACGCAGGGCGATCGCCCCGCTGAGAAACGGCAGCGCGGTGGCGTTCAGTACCAGTATCGACCGGCGTGACACCGAGCGCTTCAGCAGCAAGATGCCGTGCGCGCCTAAGAACAGCGGTACATAGAACGCCACGAGGTGAAACGCTTGAGTCAGCAAGTATCCGGGGTACGCGGCGACCGCGACCAAGAACCCGCCTGTCAAGCCGTACAAGGAGATCAGCAAAGAGGCAAACACGGCGAGCGAAGACAGCAGCAGGGGGAGACCCAGTACGAGCGCCACCGAGCGGTCTTCGAGGCTACGATGATTCATGTTGTGATTATCGGCGGAAGCCGGGCGGTGGTAAACGATCCCGCACCGGCGACCGCGAGGTTATCGAACGCCGTTGAACTGCGGGAAGACCGACGCAATGACCTCCGAGGCCGATCGATCCTCGTACAAGCGGCCGTAATACACCGCCGAGACCACGATTTTGCGCACGTACTCGCGCGTCTCGTAAAACGGAATCGCCTCGTGAAACAGGAAATCTCCGAGCCCTGGGCGTGTTCGCTCCCAGGTGCGCACTCTGCCCTGCCCGCCGTTGTACGCCGCAAGCGCGTGCATCGTGCTGGGAAATCGATCGAGCAGACCTCGAAGGTAGAAGCCGCCGATCATGAGGTTGGTCTCGGGGTCGGTCAGGCTTGGGGAATCGAGGCCCATGCGCGCCGAGATATCGGCTGCGGTTGACGGCATCAGCTGAGACAGCCCGACTGCACCGGCGTGCGAAGTGACCTCGGCTGCGAAGTGACTCTCCTCGCGGACAAGCGCGTAGAACAAAGACCAGTCCAACTGATGCTCCTCGATCACCGTATCGAACTTTTCGCGGTACGGCACCGGATAGAGCAACTTCGCGTGCTCACGATCCAAGGTGAAGTCGCGTCTGCCGCGTGCTCGGCCGAGGAGTCTCAAAGCCTCGATGTATTTGCCCTCGCCCCGCAGCGCCTCGGAGGAGGCCACAAGCGAACTGCTGCTCATAAGCCCTGAGTTACGCAGCGCCTCGCGGTACCCAAGCTCGAGCAAGCCGTAGCGAAAGTAGCCCGCCACCAGCCGCTCTATCTCGTACGAGTTCGGCTCATACGAAACACGCCGCTCCGACACCTCGGCCGCCTCAGAGGCGGTTGGTACCGCTGCGCTGTCGGCGCCCGCACCGGCTCGAGCATCGGCAACGCCGTCTCGCTCGGTTTCGTCGGGTCCGTACAGTTCGAGCTCTCGGTCGAGCGCCGCCCGGGCCACGATTGCGTAATACGGGCTTGCGTTCTGATTCGCGGCTACCGCCAACAGCTCTTGCCGCACCACATCCGCGTCGCGCCCCCGCTCCGACTGCGGCACAAAGCCGTGTTCAGACACGGCGAGCGCCAGGATGAAGGCGTAGCGCGCCTGCATGCGCTCGGTGCCGTGTTCTTGGAGCACTCGGTAAACGTCCCACAACGCGGCCCATTCGCCGGCCGCCACCAGCCGGGCGCCGGCCTCCTCGAAGAGATCGTCGAAGTACCCCGGCGACCGAATCATCGGAGCGAACGCGCGCAGATCCCCGATGAATCGCTCGGTGCCGGCTGCAGCGGAACTCGAGAGCACGTACCACACAATCCGCTCGTTCTCAGGGTCAAGCTCGTGCGCCGCCCGCAGGTGCTCGATTGCACGAGCATGCGCGCCGCCGGCGCGATAGAGGCGCCCGATTCGTTCCTGCAGAACCGGCTCAAACTCGTGCGGTACTGCGTCGCGTATCGATTCGAGCTTCGTCGCGGAGTCGCGCCAACCGCCGCCGAGCTCGCCCGCCCGACCGATATCGTGAATCAACTGTCGACTCAGCAGCTCCGAGGCGCCCTCATCGAGTGCACGACTGAAGGCCGACCACGCATCCGAGAAGCGACGTTCCGCGAGGTGATGCTTCCCCTCGTACAGCGCCATGCGGCCGGACCCTAGTTCGTCCTGGAGCTCCGATCGCGAGATAACGTAGAGGTACACCCGAGAATGCGCCTCGGCCGGCCGGAACTCTCGAAACAGCGTATCGAATCGCTCAATGAACTCCGGATCTTCGGTGCGGTGCGCAAGTACCGCGCGCCACAACGCCGCCTCGGCCGCGATCTCGCCGGTATCGCCGCCGAATGCGGTACCCACCGCATCATCACGCGCTTCGATCTCCGACAGGAGCTCCAGAAGCTCACGGTCGCGCTCCAACCGATAAAGGGCAGCCGCATAGCCCTGATACAAGGCGGGCTCATCGGGGTAGCTGGAAATGAGCCCCGGCGCCGTATCGAGAAGCTCGTTGTAGTGTTCGTGTTTCGCGAGCTTCTCCACCAGAAGAACAGCGGCGTTTCGGCGCCACGGCTCCTCGCCGTGCGTGGCTTCATGCTCCAGGACCGTAGCGGCGATATCAAAATATCCCTCATCGATCAGGGCCCGTGCCACGTAGTAGGCCGCTCCGGGCTCAAGATCGCGATATGCGCGCCTGCCGACCTCGGGGTCTTCTATCTCTTCCAGGAAAGCGAACTCGCGCTCGATAACGCGACGCTCGAGCTCGTCGGGAGGGAGCCCGAGCACCAGACCACTGTCGGCGCAGGCCACAAGAAACACAACGAGAGCAGAAACATTGAGAATTCTTTTCATAAGGGTCATAGATGATGTGTTACCGAAACACTACCTGCCGATGCCCTTAAACATGCGAAAGCCAGGCATGCGCAAGCTCGTCGTACGAAAGGTAGTGCTACAGAGCAAAAACAGCGGATGGAGCGCGGCGCGTTCGTCCTCAAGCGCAGGCAACGGCTCGCCCTCGAACAGGCGAAACACCAAAAACCCGAGCAGGCCCACGAGCGTAAGCGCCAACACCATGAATCCGAGATACAGCAGCGGACTGAAGCCGAGCTCGGCCTCGCGTTCCTCCGCGGTGGCTTCCGAAACGTCGTGCTTCGGATCGTCTGAGTGGTGAAGCATTTCGTCAAGCGACGCATCGGCGCCGCCGACACCCGACAGGTCCGGGAACTCGTCATCCTCGTCCTCTATACTCGGAGACACGGCCTCGAAATCGTCCAACTCGTCGAGCTTGAACTCGCCGACATCGTAGGTATCGTCCTCCGAAAGCGTCTCAACATTGACCGAAAGGCTCTGGTACGAGCCCCGCTTCATATCTTTTGCGGTAGCGACCAAATTCCCGTCGGAATCATATCGCAGCGTCAATGCGATTTCCGGCTCCCCGCGCTGCTCGGCTTCTATGTCTTCGAGCACCAGGCTCCCGACGTAGCGCGCGTCGGCGAAGTCCGGCCGATCGGAACGGTAGAGGTCGATCTGCATCTGAGACTGATTGTCATGAACCGTGGTAAGCACCAAACGCCGATGGCGATGAGGCGTCTCGGTGTCGAGGACCGGGGCAAAGCGGCCGTCCGCAATCTTAACGGCGATAACCGAAGCACTCACGTCGATACGCTCCTTCGCTGTACCGTAGGGAAATTGGTCTCGGCTGTCAAGCGAACGGCGAAGCCGGCCAGGGCAAACGCAGTTGGATCGCGCCGGGTTCACGGCGGCGGCGGAAAGCCACTGAAGCAAGCACTCATCCCTTTCACCGCACCACCATCGCTTCCGGCAAGCCTCCCAAACCGAGTGTTCGCCGCCGCGGTTCTACGTGCTGTGCCCAACTGCGTTTGCCCTGCGAAGCCGGCGCGCCGGCGCGCGAAGCCCGCGTGCGAAGCCGGCGCGCATCAAAGCCGCGCGCTTCCTTGACAGGGCGATCGAGGGCAACAATAATACCGACATGCAACTCGGCGCCGCCGCGATCATTATTCTGGCCGTCATAGTCGGACTCTTGCTGTTAGTCGCTCTCATTCTCTTCCGCGGTTCAGGCGAGCGGCCCGCCAAGAAGCAGAAGAAGAAAGATCGCGACTCGATCGTGCGGGAAGCCAACAAGGCACTCGCCCAGAATCCGAAAGACCACGAAGCGCTACGCTCGCTCGCCGATCTCTACTACTCCGAAGAGTCGTGGGAGAAAGCGATGAAGACCTACGGGCTTCTCGTCGGCCAGTGCGCAACCAACAACGAGATCGACGAGTACGAAGTGACGCTGCGCTACGGGTTGTCTGCGCTGCAGTTGCAGAACTACGCCGAAGCCTACAAGTCGTTGGTGGTGGCGCGTTCGCTCAACGGCGAGACCTTCGAGGTGAACTTCAACCTCGGTTTTCTGGAGTACAAGCGCAAGAACTTCGACAAAGCGCTCGGGATGCTCCGCAAGGCAAACGAGGCGAAGCCCGATCACATCCCGACGCAACGCTATCTCGCGCACACGTTGTACCGGCTCAAGAAATACACCGAAGCCATCGGGCTGCTGAAGAAGGTGTTGGAGTTTGAACCGGAGGACAAAGAGTCGTTATTCAGCCTTGCGAACTGCCATTACGAGCTCGGCTCGTCCGATCAAGCGGCGCGCATCTTCACGCATTTGCGCCCCGATCCCACGCTTGGACCGCGCGCGGCGTTGATGGCGGGCATCATCCATCTCAAGACCAATAGCTACGATCAGGCCCAAATGGATTTTGAGCTCGGACTACGGCACGAAAACATCCAGCCTGAGATTCTCTTGGAGTTGAAGTACCGCCTCTCGATAACCTACACACAACAGCAAAAAGTTGACCGCGCGCTGCCGCTGTTACAAGAGATCTACGACATCAATCCCGAGTACAAAGACGTCCAGAAACGTCTCACGAAGTACAAGGAACTTACGCGCGATCAGCACCTACAGACGTTTCTCATCGCGCCGACCTCCGATTTTGTGGGTCTCTGCCGCAAGGTAGTCACCAATTTCTATCCCAACAGCCGCACCAAGATAACCGACATCACGGTGCATCAAAACGAGTACGCCGATATCCTTGCCGAGGTAGAAACCGCGAAGTGGGAAGACGTGATTCTCTTTCGGTTCATCCGAACCAGCGGTCAGATCGGCGAGCTGATGGTGCGCGACTTTCACTCCCGTATCAAAGATCTCCGCGCCGGGCGCGGCTTCTGCGTGACCGCGGGCGAGTTTTCAAGCGGTGCCGAACAGTTTGTAGAGGCTCGCTTGATCGACTTGGTCGACAAAGAGGGCATCGCGCATGTCCTTCGAAAGGCCGGATAACTCCCACATAGAGCTCCCAGATAGCGTCGCCGGGCATCGGAGTGCTCCCGCGGTGCCGGTGATCTCGATCTCTCAATCGATCGCTCGACGTGCGATCACGAGACAGCGCTCTTCCTCGAGGAACGCGAGGTTGAGACTACGAAGCTCCACCGAGTTGAAACAACTGTGCAGCGCCTCGGCTTCGGCCTCGGCACGGTGCCGCCGTCCCTTGTACGCGAGCAGGTAGCCCCCGGGCTGCAGTAAACGCGCGAAGGCTTCGGCGTTTTGGGCATCGATCTCGGTCAGCGCCCGAAACGTTACGAGATCGAACCGCCGGCTGCAGCGCTCGTAGGTTGTTTCGGCGATCTCAAGATTGGCGAGCCGTAGAAGCGCCTTTACGTTGCGCAGAAACCCCACACGCCGCCCCGCGCGCTCCACCAGCGTAACCGTGAGCTGCGGCTCGAGCACCGCGAGCACAACCCCCGGAAGCCCGGCGCCGCTGCCGAGGTCCGCCGCGGTCGCCGCCGTGCCGGTCGCGCGAGCCGCGAACACCTCGCGTACGGCCGGCACGCCGGCGGCGCAGTCGAGCAGGTGTCGACGCACGAGCGCTTCGCCCTCAGCCTCCACCAGCCCGAGTCTCGGGTTAAAGCGCTCGATCTCACCCAAGAACTGCAAAAGCTGCGCCAGTTGCTCGTCTGAGACCGCGATCCCGAGCGACCGCAGGCCGTCGTTCAGCACCGTCTCGACCGCGACGATACCGTTCCGGCCCACCGCGCCCCCCGAGTGCTTGCGCTCAGGCATCGCCGGACACCGCAGCGGAGGCAGCATCGAGCCCGGTATCGGAGGTGCCGCGAGGCGACGGGGCCGGCGCGGCCGGCGGCGGCGCCGCAGCGGACGTCGCGCCGGCGCTTCGCGCGCCCGGAGCCCGACCGAGGGCAACCATCAGCACCGCGATATCGGAGTTGCGCACCCCCGAGATCCGCGAGGCCTGGCCGACCGAGATCGGAGACACCTTGCTGAGTTTCTCGCGCGCCTCGTTCGAGAGGCCTTCGAGCCGATCGTACTCGAGGTCCTCCGGGATCCGCATGTCCTCCATCTTTCGAAAGCGTTCGATCTGCTTCTCCTGACGCGAGATATAGCCCTCGTACTTCACATCGAGCTCGATCTGGCGAACCCAGTCGCCGGGCATCTCCGGCAGTACCGCCGCGTCCAGGCGACGCAGCGTCTCGACGCTTATCTCGGGATTCTTCAGCAGATGCCGGAAGCTACGACCGATCTGCCGCCTAAGGCCGAGCTCCTCGCCGTGGAGCTCGGCCTCGCGCTCGCTCACGCGGCGCTGTTCCAGGAGTTCTTTGGCCTCCTCGATCACGCGACGTTTCTCGAGAAAGCGCTCCCAGCGCTCCTCGGAGTGCAGCCCAATGCGGTAGCCCTTCTCGAGCAAGCGCAGATCGCTTGAGTCGTGGCGCAACGAAAGGCGATGCTCGGCGCGCGAGGTGAACATGCGGTACGGTTCGTTCGTGCCGAGTGTTACCAGATCGTCTACCAAAACACCGATATACGCCTCGGCGCGCGTGAGGATCAACGGCTCGGCGCCCTCGAGAAAGCGCACCGCGTTGATTCCGGCCACAAGCCCTTGGGCGGCGGCCTCTTCATACCCCGACGAGCCGTTTGTCTGACCGGCTACGAACAGTCCGCGCACCGCCTTGCTTTCAAGACTCGGCCACAACTGCATCGGATCGATGTAGTCGTACTCCACGGCGTAGCCCGGGCGCACGATCTCGGCGTGCTCGAGCCCCGGGATCGTGCGAATAAAAGTTTCCTGCAGATCCTCCGGCAACGAGGTTGAGACGCCGTTGAGATACATCTCATCGGTATTGAGGCCCTCGGGCTCAACGAAGATCTGATGTCGCTCACGGTCGGGGAACCGTACCACCTTGTCCTCGATCGACGGACAGTACCGCGGCCCGATGCCGACGATCTTGCCGCTGTACAGCGGTGAGCGCTCGATGTTCGCCTCGATCACGCGCTTCGTCTCGGGCGTTGAAAACGTGATGTAGCACGGTCGCTGCGGTCGCTCGATGCGCTCATGCAGAAACGAAAACGGCTGTACCTCGGGGTCGCCGTGCTGTTCCTCCATCTTGGAGAGATCGAGCGAGGATCGCGCGACACGCGGCGGGGTGCCGGTCTTCATGCGCCCGATTCGAAACCCGGCCCGGCGAAGTCCGGCGTCGAGCCCCTCGGCGGCCGGTTCACCGAGCCGACCGGAGGTGCGCGAGTACTCTCCGATAAAGATCGTACCGTTCAGGAAGGTACCGGTTGTCACGATCACCGAATCGGCGTGGAAGCGTTTGCCGCGTTCGGTGACCACGCCCTCCACCCGGCGTCCGTCGCTCGTGAACAGCAGATCGGTAACGGTGTCCTGAAACAGCGTGAGGTTTGATTGCGCCTCGAGGGCCGCTTTGGCCGCAAGCTGGTACGCGCTTTTGTCGGCCTGCGCACGCGGCGCCTGCACCGCCGGCCCCCTACTGCGATTCAAGACCCGAAACTGAATCATCGTGTCGTCTATGAGCCGCGCCATCTGCCCGCCGAGTGCGTCGATCTCGCGCACGATATTACCCTTGGCGAGCCCTCCGATCGCGGGATTGCAGGAGAGCTTGCCGATAGTGTCGAGGTTCTGCGTGATCTGTAGTACCGTACGCCCAAGACGCGCGACCGCGAGCGCGGCCTCTATCGCGGCGTGCCCGCCGCCGATTACGATTGCGTTAAACTTCATACTGCGTTGAATACCTTACTGCGGCGGTTGGGCTCATCACCCGAACGGGAACTGCTCGAGTTCGTGGTGCACCCTATCGTCGTCGGCAAGATTGAGCTCGAGGAGGCGCCGCAGATGCGTAAGACTCTCGGCATCGATCTCCACGAACTTGAAGCCGAGATAGTCGTCGTCTCGCCGCACCAATGTGCCGGTGAACTCCATCGTCTCGGTTGAGCCCGAGAGGCGAAACGTAAGCTCGCCTGTGGCGTCATCCGGAATGCGATCGGGGTGCAAGGTATGCACGAGGGCACCCTTGAGCGAGATGTCGACCAGAGTTACCGCGACCGAGCCTCCGTCGAAACGGAACTGTCCGCCGGTCTCAAAAGGTGCTCTTGTGAAGTTGCGCTTGCGCTGATCCGCCACGACCGTTGCGCCTCCGGAAGATAAGTATGGAATGCTCGAGCATAGCTGTCAATACGCGCGCCGCACAGCCGCACAGCCGCACAGCCGGGCCGGGC